>JAJZMN010000137.1 GCA_021850345.1 Actinomycetes bacterium
CGCAGCTCGAGTCCCGGGTGCTCGACGAACTCGCGTCCCGGGTGCTCGACGACGAGGGCCATGAGCCTGAGGCCGGCGCCGGCTGACGCGCCAGGCCGGTCACCGGGAGCGGGCACAGGCGCTGCGAGTCAGTCGGTGCGACTCCTCGGTGGATGCCCCGGATGCAGGTGGCGAGCCCGACCGTAGCGGAGCAGGCCGCCCTTGCCCCCACCTCCTCCGGCCGACGGCTGGAGGAGGTGTCCAACATGGTCGCCGAAGTCCCTTCGGTCGAGGACGTTTCCGCAGACCCAGGCGGCGCACGCCTCGAGCACGGGGGCGCCCGAGGGATCTTCGTGCCACGCCACCCGGTCGAACTTGTCCGTGCGGTCGCCGGTGAGCTCGCCGAAGAGCGACGCGACGTCGATCTGGTCCTCGCCGAGCAGATGGAGGCCGAGCGCCGTGGCGCGCGCCGCCACGCCGCAGGTGTGGTTCTCCTTGGAGATGCACACGACAAAGCGGGCCGGCACGATGCTGCACTGCGTCACGAACCCCGCCAGGCAGCCGCTGCGCTCGGTGCCATCGCAAGCGGTCACCACGAACATCGGATAGTCGAGGCGACCGACAATGCCAGCGGCAGCGACAGTGGCCGCCGCGACGCCGCCTGCGTCCTCGGCGTGCGCTGCGGCCGTCAACGCCAAGAGCTCACTTCGTCTCGCGCGCCGACGCGGTGTCGCGGTAGTCGAAGAACCCGCGCCCCGACTTCTTGCCCAATAGACCCGCCTCCACCATGCGCGCGAGCAGGGGGGGCGGCGCGTAGAGGGGCTCCTTGAACTCGTCGTAGAGCGAGTGCGCCACCGCCATCGTCGTGTCGAGCCCGATGAGATCGGTGAGGGCGAGTGGGCCCATCGGGTGCGCGCAGCCCTTCACCATGCCGGTGTCGATGTCCTCGGCGCTGGCGAAGCCCGACTCCATCATGCGGATCGCAGAGAGCAGGTAGGGGATCAGCAGCGCGTTCACGATGAACCCCGCCCGATCCTTGGCGCGGATGGCGTGCTTGCCGAGGGCCTCGACAGCGAAGCGCTCGGCGCGCGCCACGGCGTCCTCGCCGCTCAGGAGCGACGCGACGACCTCGACGAGAGGGAGGACAGGGACCGGGTTGAAGAAGTGCAGCCCGACCACCTGCGACGGGCGACGGGTCGCCATCGCAAGCTTCATGATCGGGATGGACGACGTGTTCGAGGTGAGCAGCGCGTTCGGCGACTCGACCACCTTGTCGAGCGTCTCGAACACCCGTACCTTGTCGGCCTCGACCTCGACGACTGCCTCGACGACCAGCTCCCGGTCGAAGAGCGCCCCGAGGTCCGTCGTGAACTCGATGCGGGCCAGGGTCTCCCCAGGCTCGGACTCCACCAGCTTGTTCGACGCGAGTGCCCGGCTGATCGACGACTCGACACGGCGCCGACCGCGCTCGAGCGACGCGCCGTCGGACTCGACCACCACCACCGATCGTCCCGCACGTGCGCACACCTCGGCGATACCCGAACCCATGAGCCCGCAGCCCACCACGCCCACTCGCTGGATCTCGTCTGCTCCCACGGGGCACTCCTTTCGATACGCGCGCGGCGCGTACCGCCCACGCCCACAGTGACTTCGACGACAACGCACTCTATCGGCGGCCTGGCCCTGCGAACCTTGGCGGGGGCTCGCCGGCGCATCGGTGCGACGCCGCGATGCCGGCGCATCGGTCTGACGCCACGATAAGGTCGAGCCGTGCCCCTCGTCGGAGAGTACGAACCCTCGAGCCAGGCGTGGGTCGCCGACCAGGTCGCAGAGTACGAGCGCTCTGGCGGCCAGCGGGCGAACACGCTGCTCGACACGGAGCTCCGTATCATCGTCGTGACCACGCGGGGAGCGAAATCGAAAAAGATCCGCAAGTTCGCCCTCATGCGCGTGGAGCACGACGGGGAGTACGCGCTGGTGGCGTCGAATGGCGGCGCCCCCGATCATCCCGACTGGTACCACAACATCACCGCGGACCCCACCGCGCTCATGATCCAGGACGGTCCCGAACCCTTCGACGCGGTTGCCCGAGAGGTCACCGGCGAGGCGAAGAGGGTCTGGTGGGAGCGCGCCGTGGCGGCCTTTCCCCCTTACGCCGAGTACCAGGAGGGGACCTCTCGTGAGATCCCGGTGCTCGTGGCCCGCCGCGCCGAGGCCGGCTGAGCCGGCCCGGTCACCCAGGCCCGGTCACCCAGTCCCGGTCACCCAGTCCCGGTCACCGAGGGGGGGGTGTCGGCGTCCCTCCGTCGTCGGCATCGGCTCGCTCAGTGGCCTGGCGCGGTGTGGCACGCTCACGTTGGGTTGCCGGGTGCACGGTCTCCTTGTCTGCCGCCTCCAGCTTCACGCGGGCGGCGATCTCTGCCGCCGCTCCCGTGAGCTCGGCCTGGCGTGCCTCTCGACGGTGCACGAAGACGAGGGCGAGGCTGCCGATGCCGGCGAGCCCGAGCGTGGTGATCAGCCGGTAGATGACGGTGGCGACGACCGCGTAGCCCGCCGGGGTGCCCGCGAGCGTCAGCGCGCCGATCATGCCACCCTCGACGAAGCCGATCCCCCCGGGCAACGGTGCGACCGCGCCTGCCACCTGTGCGGCCGCGTAAGCGAACAGCAGGGCGCGCCAGGGCACGGGTAGCGCGAGGACTGCGAAGCCTGCGGCGAGCACGACGACGTCGAGGACCCAGTTCGTGATCGAGAGCGCATAGACGTGGATGCCGCCTTGGACCGTGGCGCGGAAGTGGCCGACGTCACCGGCATGCTGCACCGCCCGGCGAGCGAGGCGGAGGAAGGGGATGCGCCGTTCTCGCTCGAGCCACGTCCGCACCGCCACGAGATGGTGCGAGATCGCCACCCCCGCGACGGCTGCGCCGGTGAGGAGGACCAGCAGGACTGCGAACGGCCAGGCGCCGAGCACGCCTGCGATCCCCGCGCCGACGAGGAGCAGGAACAGCACCGAGATCCCTGCCGCGAACCCGCCCGCGAGCACCACCCACAGCGCGAGCGGAAGCGGCACACCATGGCGCCGGTACTGGGTGACGAGCCAGCCGCTCGACGGCGCGGTCCCCCCGGGCACGAGGTTCGAGATCCCGGTCGCGGCGACGGTCAGGCGCACGATTGTGCGACGCGGCATGCGGACGCCACCTGCCACGAGCAGCCTGCGCTGCACCCCCGCGTACGCGAGGAACGACACGATCTCGCTCGCGAACGCTGCGGGCAGCCACACGAGTCCCTCTGGGCGCACGCGGTGGAACGCGGTCGCGAGGTCTCCGCGGATCCGGTAGAGGAGGAAGCCGAACGCGAGCACGATGACGATGGCCAAGGCGACTTTGGGGGGCGGGAGCCACCGGGGCCAGTGCCACTTGCCGAGATGCCGCGTCGGCGTGCCGCCGTTGCCGCCCGCGGGCGCGGCGGTACCGTCGACGGGGGGAGTCCGCATCGGTCCGCCAGCCTCGTCCATCCAGTCCTCGCTGCCGTGCGCCTCGGACACCACTGCGTCGACGGCGCGCCGCACGGCGATCCGACCGTCACCTGTCAATACTCTCGACGCCTGGTCACACCAGGGGCGCGCCACGCGCCGAACCTGGCCGGACCGTCCGAAGCGTAGGGAACTGCGGAGACGAGGGGCAATCGAGGCGGGCGGGTGCGCCGCGTACGGCTCCGCGGGCGGGTGCGCCGCGTACGGCTCCGCGGGCAGAAAGGGCGCGACCACCTGTCGATACCACTGCCCAATCGACGCGGTGAGCTCGCGCGGTAGGCGCACGGGGCGCGCGGGTACGCGCACTACATGGCTACCGAACGACAACGGCGAGCGGCCCGCAAGAACGTGGACAAGGCGATCAGCGCCTCGAAGCGCAAGCGGACGATCGCCCACCTGCCCGCGCGCACCCGCAGCGCGCTCGGCAAGCAGGGCGCAGCGGTCGCGCGGCGCAAGCGAACCGGCGCAACGGCGCCGAAGACCCGCGCCGAGCTCTACGAGATCGCCAAGCGCAAGGAGGTCCCCGGCCGCTCCAAGATGGGGCGTGACGAGCTCGCACGGGCTGTCGGCGAACGCTGAGGCCGCGCCACGCTGGACCCGGTGCCAGCCTCACGCCGCGGATCCGGCCGGTCTTCTTGCGCCACGTGCCCGATGCGACGGTGCTCCACGGCGACGTGACGACTGCCATCGTCCACCGCGGTGCCACCGACCTCGACCGCACCCGCCTCCAGGCGTTCGCACCCTGCGACGACGCGTCGCTGTGTGGTCTTCTTACTGCCCGAGGGCCCGAGGACAGCGGCGACGGCGATCATCACGAGCGCGAGGGGCGATCGGCGTCCCGGTCACGACGTCACGCGCCTACGCCTCACGGCCTTGGCCCTGGAGCTCGGTTTGTGCGCCGCAAGCAACGGGTAGGCGAAGCCTCCGAGATGGAGGGACTGCGTGGCGCGCGTCGAGACGGAGCTGAACTGCACACCGCACTCGGTGGAGACGGCGCGCCGCTTCATCGAGACCGCACTGGCCGTCTGGGAGCTCGACGACCTGAACGCCTGCGCGATGCTGCTCACGAGCGAGCTGGTCACGAACGCCATCCTCCATGCCCGCACCGCCGTCCGCCTCGTGGCCGAGCGCACTGACAAGGAGCTCGTCGTCGAGGTGTGGGACGGCGCGCCATGCGCGATGGCAGCGCCTCGACACGCGGGCGTGAGCGAGACCGGTCGGGGTCTCCTGCGCGAGACCGGCCGGGGGCTCCTGCTCGAGACCGGCCGGGGGCTCCTGCTCGTTGACCGCCTCGCCAGCCGGTGGGGCGTGCGCCGCGTCGGCCAGCGCAAGGTGGCGTGGTTCGCACTGCCGCTCATGATGTGACGCCTGGCGCGCTCAACGGCCCAGAGACTTGCGCGTCTCGCGAAGCCAGGCGATCAGCGCTTCGATGCCCTCGTCGCTGGCGACGTCATGGCCGTCGAGCCATGAACGGACATCCGCTGGCGCCACGAGCTCCTCGACGAGCGCGAACAGGAGCATGATCAGCGCCTGGCGGCGCCGGACCGAGAGATCGGCCACCGTCTCGGCGAGGCGTCGCTCGAAGTCCGCCCAGCCGTCCGCACGGAGCAGCTTCCAGCGATCGCCGTCGGCGAGCTCCGTGGCGAACTCCAAGAACGCGTCATACGGGTCGTCGATCATGGCCCCGATCTACCACGAGTGCCCGTTGCCGAAACGGGGGTTCTGCCTGGGACGACCAGCCTGCCGGCGCGCTGCAGGTCTTGTGGTTGCTCAGCAGCCCGCCGCAGCCCCGCCGAGCGCCCTCGGGTCGCTCGCCCCCTCCAAGACGTCGTCGCGACAGACGACGGCCTGCGCGTGCCCGAAGCCGTGCAAGTCTCCCACCGGCGCCGCCACGATCCGGTGCCCGCGCGCGGCGAGCCCGTCTCGCCAGGCCGGTGGCGTCGACGCCTCCAATACGACCTCGATCTCGCGGTCCGCCGCCCAGGTCCGGAACCCACCGGGATCCTTCGCGTTCTGCAGCACCCAGCGCCCCGCCGCGATCGCGTCCCCCGCGCGCTGGGCGCCCGCGAAGAGCCGGCACACGAGCTGCAGGAGCACCTGAGGCTGGGAGTCGCCCCCCATCGTGCCGAGCACCGCACGCAGGGTGCCCTCCGCGCCCCCGCAGCCGGTGACGAGTGCCGGTGACAGGGTGTGCGGTGGACGCCGCCCGGGGCCGTACTCCGCAAGGTGGCCCGGCTCGAGCGAGAAACCGATGCCACGGTTGTGCAAGAAGATGCCCGTCGCAGGCTCGACGATCCCGGCCCCGAACCCCATGGCATTGGACTGGAGGAGCGAGACGCCCATACGCTCGGCGTCGACCGCGCACAGTGCGATGGTGCCACCTGTGCCGAAACGCCCCGTTGCCCGCGATGCGAGGCGCGCCGAGATGGCGTCGACATGCGGCTCGAGGCGGCCGGGCGCGAGCAGCGCCGAGCCGTCGGCGTGCTCGTGCAGCACCGCGACGCGGTCCTGAGCCACCGCGCGCGCTACCTCGATCGTGAGGTGGGCCCAGCGTGCGTCGTCGGCGTCCTCAGGGAGCCCGAGGCGCGCCGCGAGGGCAGCGCCTGCCAGGGTGAGGTATCCCTGGGACGGGGGTGGAGCGGTCCACAGGCGAACGCCGAACGCGTCGAGAAAGAGTGGATCGATCCAGGTGGCAAGGGGGCGCGCCAGGTCGTCTTCGATGTACTCCCCGCGGCCGAGGGCGACGAGCCCTTCGCCGAACGCGCCGAGATAGTGCCCCTCTCGCCCGCCTGCGATCACCGCGCCAAGCGCCCTTGCGACGCCCGGGCGCCGCACCAGCGCCCCCACGCCGATCGCACGCGAGAAAGGCTCGGCACCTGGCAAGTGCGCGACAGCACCTGCGGCGGCGGCGAGGGACGGTGAGCACGCGAACCCTTCATCGGCATAGCGGCGCGCGGGTTCGAGCACCGTGGCAAGCGGGAGCCGGCCGAAGCGGGCGTGGAGCGCGAGCCATCCGTCGACGCACCCGGGAACCGTCACCGCACGAATGTCGCCGTGCGCCGGCATCTGGTGATGGTTCTCGGCCCGCAGACGGTCGGGATCCGCGCCAGACCCCGCGCGACCGATGGCGTGCAGCGCGACCGGTCGGTCCGCCCCGTCGTGCACGATCGCCAAGAGGTCGCCGCCCATGCCGCACATGTGCTGGGTGGTGACCGCCAGGACGGCACTCGCTCCGACTGCCGCATCAGCAGCAGAACCTCCCTGGCGCATGAGATCGACGCCGGTGCCCGCCGCCAGGTGGTCGACCGTGCACACCATGGCGCCTGCGGCATAGCGCGAGACGAACGGTGCCAGCCTCATGCGTGCCGATGTCGGGGATCGCGGCACACAGTGCGCCAGGTGGCGACGACGCCCGAGGAGATCACGTCCACCCGCTTGCTCAGCTCCATACGGGAACCGTGCCCGGCGGCCCCGCGACAAGCGCTGCTGCACGTGCGCGCAGCGCCGTGGGCTGCGCGTCGACCGGCGGCTCAGCCACGCGCTCGAGCGCCGCCTCGGGCTCCTCGTGGCTGCGTTGGGCGACGGGCGACGTGACCACCGATGCAGTATGCCCGACGGCAGACGACCGATGGGGATGGGTGCGGGCCATGGCCGTACCGGTCCCCGGAGCGTTGTCGACGCCGGCCGTCAAGCAGCGACCGCGCGACGACGGATCTCGAAGACGAGCTCCTCTCCCCCGTCGTCGTGATGGACACCCACCTGTACGAACCGTACCTTTCGTACCACGGCGAGCGACGGCGCGTTCGCCGGCGCGACCGAGGCGAAGACCGTCCCCTCTCCATGGGCGAACGCCCAGCACACCAGTGCCCGTGCTGCCTCGGTGGCGTACCCGGCGCCCCGAGATGCCGCCTGCACGGCGTAACCGCTCTCCGCGCGACCCACTGCACGCGGCGGACCGTGGAAGCCGCAGCGGCCGACGACCGCGCCGTCCTCGGGGAGGAATTCAGGAGGAAGCACCACGCCTTGACGCACCGATGCACGTGGCAGGTCGT
>JAJZMN010000149.1 GCA_021850345.1 Actinomycetes bacterium
GTCACGAACTCGGAGCGGCCGGCGAGGGCGCGGACCACCGGCGGGACCTCGTGGTCGTAGGCACCCGCCCCGGCGAAGCACACGAGGTCCGCGGCGCTGTTGGCCCGGGCGAGCGCGTCCATGTGCGCGAGCACGTCGGGCTCGGGCTCCCCTTCGGCGAGGTCCAGGCCCCCGGCGAGGCGGAGCGCCTGGGGCACCGCGGCGAACAGCTCGTCGAGATCGGAGAGGCCGAGGAAGGCCAGCATCGCTGCGACCTCCTCGTCGGTGTGCGGCAGGTAGTCGCCCATCAGGCGGCCTCGGGCGAGGGCGGCCAGAAGCGGACCTTGCCGACGGTGACGGGGAGCTCCCGTCCTCGCACGACGGCCTCGAGGCGGGAGCCGTCGGGGATCTCCGCCGCAGTGTCGATGAACGCGAGGGCGATGCCGCGCTCCAGCATCGGCGAGAAGTTGCCGCTCGTGACACGCCCGACCGGCTGGCCGTCCGCGAGCACGTCGGCCCCCTCGCGCGGCGGCTGGCGCCCGTCGGCGACGAGGCCCCGCAGTTTCCGCCGCGGCCCGTCGGCACGCTCGCGCTCGAGCGCCCCCCGCCCCTTGAAGTCTCCCTTGCCCCATCCGACGACCCAGCCGAGGCCCGCCTGCAGCGGCGTGATCCCGGGGCCGAGCTCGTGGCCGTGGAGCGGCAGGCCTGCTTCGAGCCGGAGCGTGTCCCTCGCGCCGAGGCCGGCCGGGAGGACACCGGCGTCCAGCACGGCCCCGAAGAAGGCCGGTGCGATCTCGGAGGGGACCGCGCACTCCACGCCGTCCTCCCCCGTGTAGCCCGTCCCCGCCGCGGTGCACCCGACACCCTTCCACTCGAAGGCGGTGACGCAGAACCTGCCGACGGCTGCCGCGTCGGGTGCCACGCCGGCAAGGCGCTCGCGCGCCTCGGGGCCTTGCACGGCCACGACCGCGCGCCGGGCGGTCGTGTCGGTGCCGCCGACCGCCTCGAGGACCCGAGAGGTGTTGGAAGCGTTGGGCATGACGTCGAAGACCTCGTCGCCGACCCACCAGACGATGATGTCGTCGGCGACCGAGCCGTCGTCGTCGAGAAGGTGGGTGTACTGGGCACGGCCCGGCGCGATCTTCGACAGGTCGTTGGTGAGGGTTCGCTGCAGGGACTCGAAGCTTCCTGCACCCTCCACCCGAACGGTGCCGAGGTGGCTCACGTCGAAGGCCACCGCGCCGGCTCGGCAGGCACGGTGCTCGGCGACGGTCCCCGAGGGGTACGCGAGCGGCATCTCCCAGCCTCCGAAGCCGACGAGCTTCGCTCCGAGCGAGAGGTGCACGTCATAGAGGGCGGTGCGGCGCAACGCGTCCTCGGTCCGGCTCATCGGGTGCAGCCTACGTCGCGAGGTGGGGCCACCCCTCGCCAAGACGCGCCTGTGCGACGGTCTACGCGGCGCCGACGGCGGAGGGGTCCAGGCCGTGGTGGGACAGCAGCTCGACGAAGTCCCTCTGGTAGAGGACCTGCACCTGGACTTCCGGGTACAGCTCGCGCATCCGCCGGACCTTGGCGTTCTTGCGGGTCACCAGGCGTTGGTCGGCCGTCGTGAGCTCGACGAAGCAGCGCAGCTCGGGCAGCCAGAAGTCCGGCCGAAACCCGCCGTGCGGGTTGCCGTCCTCGTCCCAGCGGAGCGTGAACTCCACCGGCTCGTACTCCCAGCGGATCCCGTGCAGGTCCAACAAGGCGGCGAAGAGCCGCTCGGAAGGGTGTGCGAAGCGGACCTGAGCCGCTGGCGTGACCGACGGATGGCGATCCCGATGAGCAGCACGCGCGACAGCGGACCGACCCCCGCTGGTGCCTTCGCTGCCCTCGCTGGTGGCTTCGCTGCCTTCGCTGCCCTGATCCGGGCTCACGCTCGCCGGCCTTTGCTCACTCGGTGCAGCTCACCTTTCCCACAACGCCACCCTCTCGCCGCTCGGTCATCCACCGGCGTGCAGGCGCCCGCCGCGCGGGACACCCGCTGGCGCCGTGCGACCTTCGCCGGCACGCCAGCCGAGCGGCAACGACGGTTCACGCGACCCGTGCAGCTCGACGATCGCCGCGTCGAGCTCGTCGACGACACCCGACAGCGGCACGATGTTGAAGACCCCCTGACCGCCAGCGAGGAGGTCGACGACCTCGCCGTTGGTCTTGGCGAGGACGGAGCGCCCCTCGGAGAGGACGAGCTTTGCGGACGCGAGATCCACGCCGAGGTTCTGTCGGAGACAGTCGACGGCTCTGCGGGCGGACTGCAGCGACACGCCCGCGTCGAGCAGCTGCTTGATGACCTTCAGCTCGAGAAGGTCCCGGTAGGAGTAGAGCCGCTTGCTCCCGCTGCCCTTGGCATCGGCGACCGACGGGCGCAACAGCCCGGTCCTCGCCCAGTAGTCGAGCTGGCGGTAGGTGATCCCGATCATCTTGCAGACCGTCGGGCCGCGGTACCCCTCGACGCCCGCCTGCTGCTCGCCGCCGCCCCGCTGCGTGTCCGTCTCGGCCATCAGGCTCTCCCCTGTGATCGTCCGACTGGGTCGATGGTAGCCGACGAAGTCACACGGGGGTAGTTACGCCGGGGTGATCTTTTTCCCTCGGGCCCCGTCGCCGTTGCCGCGTCCGCCGTCCCCGCACGGTACTCTGAAAGAGAAGGATTGCCTTTGTTAGAATGTTAGGTGTACCTAATACGATGCTCCCCACCTTCGTGATCTTCCTGCGAGAGGGTGTCGAGGCATCCATGGTCGTGGCGATCCTCCTCGCGTACCTCGACCGGATCGGGCAGCGCAGACACTTCCGCGACGTCCTGGCGGGCGTCGGCGCGGCCGTGGTGCTCATGCTGGCTGGCGGCGTGACCGCCTACCTCCTCCTCAAGACCTACGCCGGCTCTCGGGTCCAGACCATCTTCGAAACGGGGACCTACCTGCTCGCCGCAGTGGTGCTCACCTACATGACCTTCTGGATGCAGCACCACTCCCGGAACCTCTCGTCGGAATTGCGCACGAGGGCGGAGCAGGCGCTCGACGGTCGCACGCGATGGAGCCTCGGTCTTCTCGCGTTCCAGGCCGTCGGCAGGGAGGGGCTGGAGACCACCGTGTTCACCCTCGCCATCGTCTTCGCATCTCACGGCAGGGGCGTCATCGCCGGCGGCGCGGGTGGGCTCGCCGTCGCGCTGGCGATCGCGTTCGCCATGTACCGGTTCGGGACGAAGCTCAACGTCGGACGGTTCTTCACCGTCGTCGGCGCGCTGTTGATGGTCTTCGCAGCCGGGATCCTCGCCGACGCGGTCGAGAACCTCCAGCAGTTGCGTTGGCTGCCCGTGGCTGGACCGCACCTGTGGAACACCTCGAGCGCGCTGTCGGAGAACAGCTCGATCGGCGACGTCTTCCACACGTTCTTCGGGTACGCAGACCGGCCGACCGCCGCCCAGCTCGCCGTCTATGTGCTGTACCTCTCGGTGGCCGTCGGTTTGTTCCTCAGGGCGCGTCGCGTCGGACGCAAGCCCGCACCCGCCACCCGGGCGTCGTAGCGCCTCAGCTGCCGAGCAGCCCCTCCCATGCGCTCGACGCCAGCGCATGGAAGCGCGCGGGGATCCGTCCCGCATGGCGAGCACGCCAGCCGGCCTCCACCGCGAGCACCATCGCCCGCGCCATCGCCGCCGGATCCTCCGCGCGGTTGATCGCGGACGCGACGAGCACGGCGTCGCAGCCGAGCTCCATCGCTCGTGCGGCATCGGACGCGGTGCCGATCCCGGCGTCGAGCACGACCGGCACCGAGACGGACTCTCGAAGCAGAGCGAGGTTGTGCGGGTTGCGGATGCCCAGACCGGTGCCGATCGGTGATCCGGCGGGCATGACCGCGGCGCAGCCGACCTGCTCGAGCCGATGGGCGAGCACGGGGTCGTCGGTCGTGTAGGCGAGCACCACGAAGCCGTCCTCTGCGAGCTGCTCGGCGGCGGCGAGCAGCTCCGTGCCGTCCGGCAGGAGCGTCCGGTCGTCGCCGATCACCTCGAGCTTGATCCACTCGGTCTCGAACGCCTCGCGGGCGAGCTTGGCGGTGAGCACCGCGTCGGCGGCAGTGAAGCACCCGGCGGTGTTCGGCAGGACCCGCAAGCCCCGCGACGCGAGCAGCTCGACCAGCCCGCCGGGAGCGGCCGGGTCCACCCGGCGCACGGCGACCGTCGCGATCTCGGCGCCCGATGCGGCGATGGCGGCCTCGAGAGCCGCGAGGCTCGTCATCCCACCGGTGCCGAGGAAGAGCCGGGAGCCCAGCGTCTCGCCCGCGACCACCAACGGGGGCATGGGGCCCTCGCCTGCCGGCCCCTGGCTCCCGGTGGCCGCCCCATCGACGGGAGTCGTCGAAACTGCGTCCGTGCGGAGATCACTCACTGTCTCCCGATCGTACCCGCCGAAGGAATTGGAGCCCCTGGTGCGCCGGGCGTAGCGTTCGCGGCGATGACCCCGAAGGTGGCGCTCACCATCGCCGGTTCGGACTCGAGCGGCGGGGCGGGCATCCAGGCCGACCTCAAGACCTTCGCGGCGCTCGGCGTCTACGGGGCAAGCGCCATCACGGCGGTCACGGCGCAGCACACCGCTGCCGTGCTCCGTGTGGTGGCCCTGGACCCCGACTCCGTCCTCGCCCAGGTCCACGCGGTCCTCGCCGACCTCCCGCCGGCAGCGGTGAAGACGGGCATGCTCGCCAATCCCGAGATCGTAAAGGGCGTCGCCGATGTCGCCTCGCGTGGCCTTCTGCCGAACCTGGTCGTCGACCCGGTGCTCGTGTCGACGAGCGGCCACGCGCTGATGGACGAGGGGGGCGTCCACGCCTACCGTGAGCTCCTCTTCCCCCACGCGATGGTCGTGACGCCGAACCTCAGAGAGGGTGCGCTGCTGGCCGGTGTCGAGGTGCAAGAGCTCGACACCGTCGACGCGATGGCCGAGGTCGCCGAGTCGCTTCGAGCGCTGGGTCCCCAGATGGTGGTCCTGAAGGGCGGGCACCTCCACGGCGAGATGGCGGCCGACGTCGTGGTCGGCCCCGGTGGCGCCGTCGTCCTCGACGCCGTTCGGGTCGACACGGTGAACGACCACGGGACGGGCTGCACCCTCTCGGCGGCCATTGCCGCGCACCTGGCGCTGGGCGCCGCACCCATCGACGCCATCGAGAAGGCGAAGTCCTACGTGCACCGCGCACTGTGGGGTGCGGCGCGCTGGCAGCTAGGAAGTGGCCACGGGCCGATCGACCACTTCGGCTGGGGCGAGCAGCCCGAGCCGTCCCACTGACCGCGTCCGGCCGGCGTCTCGCTGACCGTCGCCGGACGGGGGGTCGTAGGCTGAGGCGGTCATGACCCACGCGGACACCGCCGGCCACGCGGACACCGCCGGCCACGCGGACACCGCCGGCGGAAGCTCGCGGCAGTCCGAGCCCGCACGCCCAGCGCCGCGGACGGGCCGCTCGGCGGGTCCGAGCGTACGACCCGCGCTCGTCGTCGTCGGTGTGGCCCTCTTTCTCGTCCTCGTCTTCGGGATCGGAGCTGCGCTCACGAGCAGCCCGGCCTCGAGGACGCCGGCACCAACGCGCGTCGGCGGCACCGGCCTCGTCGCCGAGCCCGCAGCTGGCGCACTCCGCCCGATCGAGATCCTCGGGACACCCCCGGCCGACGTGCTCAACGCACTCGTCGTCCCGAAAGGATCGCACGAGGTGTCGGCCACCCCCTGGAGCGGATCGACACAATTCGCCGGCAAGATGTCGTTTCGCGTCCGCGCGTCGCAGGAGGCGCTCGTCGCCTTCTTCCACACCGAGCTCCGGGCGCGGGGGTGGTCGATCTTGAGCGTCGGCCCTGCGCGCGGGGCGAAGGGGGCGACCGAGATACTCGGACAGCGAGCCAGCGCCGACGGCTGGTTCTGGGAGGCCGGCGTCGTGGTCTCTCCGACGACGTTCGGTCGGTCGGCGGCGCAAGCCGATGCCACCCGCTTCAGCCTCGACGTCTACGAGATGCCGGACGCGACCTAGCCGCTCAGCAGTGGGAGCCCGCCGGGAGAGACGCCTGCGGCCGCAGAGACCGGAGAGATGCCCGCGCCCATCGGCGCGGCGTACGCGCCGGAGCCGACTTCCCCTCCGGCAGCCAGCTCGGTGAGCTCCGCCTCCTCCCAGTCCGAACGATCGGCGGCGGAGAGCATCGACCCCCAGACGAAGAAGTCGGCCGGGTAGAGCAGGTACCCCACCCGCGTCGCGGGGGCGAACAGAATCGCCACGAGCATGATCCAGCCCGCAAGCGTGACCACCTCTGCGGGCGTGGCGGGTGGCCGGCGCCACAGCCGCTCGACGACCAGCGCGCCCCCGAGGAGGGCGACCGCGACCGGCAGCGCCGTGTGTAGCCACGGCAGCTCGGTCACCAGCACGTGGCCGGGCAGGTTGCTCGCGGCGGGTGAAGCGACTCCCGAGAGCCCGAGTGGGAAGAGGATCACGTTGTCGAAGAACCCTCGAGCCTCCGAGACGGCGAACGGTGCGACGACGGGGCCGGCGACCGCGACGATGCCGAGCAACATCCGGCCCGGGGCACGCCGCCCCTCGCGATCACGCGCGGACCACAACGCGAGTGCCGCGAGTGGCCACGCGGTGAACTTCATGGCGGCCACCACGCCGAGCACGATCCCGCTCCATCCCGGACGCCGGCGTTGCGCGAGCACCATGGCGAGCAGAAGAAAAGCCACGATCGGCATGTCGTCTCCACCCGTCGCCAGGGGGAGGGCAGCGGTCGGCAGCACGGTGAGGAACTGCAACGCGCGGACCTTTCGGTCCTTGGGGGCACGAAGGAGCAACAGTGCCGCGCCGACCACGATGAGCGTCACGATGCTGAAGAGGACCCGGGTGTCGGTCACCCTGACCGGCCCCTTGCCGAGGTTGGGCAGGCCGAACACGGCCATGAGCGGGAGGTAGGGGAAGAAGGACTCGTAGGTGGGCTCGCCGCGCACTGCCGAGTGGACGTGGCCGTCTTGCACCGTGGTCGGGTAGAGGTACTTGCCGTGGAAGACGCGTTCTCCGGCTTGCGCAATCACGACGACCTCGGGCTGCACGTGCGAGGACGCAGGTCCGTCGTTGCGAAGGGCTACCTCGGTGGCGAGTGGCGCGAGGGTGGCGCCGACAAGGAGGAAGAGGAGGATCCATACCCGCGCCGGGCCCCAGTGCGAGCCTCCCGCGCCGCGCGCCCCGGACTTCGTCCTGCGCCGACCGATGTAAGCGGAGACGAGCGCACCGCCCGCATATGGGCCGAGCGCGACCCAGGCCCAGTCTCGGTACGCAGAAAGGCCGGAGAAAAGCGCGGTGCACAACGCGAAGAGGGTGGCGAGGCCGTAGAGCACCGCGTCGCCGCCCTCGGGTCCCCACGCGGTCATGAGCCGAACAACTACGTGCCGCGTGGTCGAAACGGTGTGCCGCGCAGTCGAGACGCGATCGCGCGTGGT
>JAJZMN010000007.1 GCA_021850345.1 Actinomycetes bacterium
ACGCGAAGCGCTCGCCGCTCTCCGCCGGGTCTGCGAGGTCGTCGCTGACTCGAGTGACGGCGTGTCCGAGCTACCCGTCGAGTGGGCAACAGTGCAGCTCAACCGCCAGGGCCACGACGGTCCGGAGCTCCACTACCGGCTCGGGGTGACCACCCCGGTGGTCGAGGGGGTCGAACTTGCGGTCGGTGCGCTCGTCTCGGACCCGCCGGCTTGGCGGTTGACGGCCAGCGCGTCCCCGGGCTGGTGGGGCGCCACTGAAGTCCGGAACCAAGAGGCCGGAGTCTTCCGAGTGTTCGCTCGCGACGATCTCGGCGGTTCCTACGTCGCCTACTTCATTGCCACGGAGGCACAGGGCCGCGACGACGTGAAGATCCAATTCCGTCCCCGTCTTGCTCCGGGTGCACGCGAAGTCTCGGTTGTCTTCGAGGCCGCGAGCGGACCGCTGACGGTGTTGGTGGACCTCGGCGGGGCCTGATGGCCGACTGCGCACACCGGGCGACGGGTGGGACATACCGGTTGTCCCCGAACGTCGCCGGTACCGGCGGCGGGGTGCCTTACGCCGCGTCGTCGCGCTTACGACGGTCTGGTCCAGGTCAACGAGGATCGCCAAAGCAGGTGCCTGCGATAGCGAACGCCCGGCAGCACTCGCTCGGCGGCTCGTCGGAGGGCCAAGTGGCTCATGGTCGGCGGCACCTTTGGCGCTGTTGTGTCCGTGTACCCCTTGAACCGGCAAACGTAGAGGTTCGCGATCGCCCCTGCGGCTTCGATGGGGAGGTCGACCGGGAACCCGCTTTGGGCGAGTCCGACGACGACGATGACACCACCGGGACCGACGAGTCTGCGCACTTCAGCGAGCCCCGACTCGAGATCTCCATGATGGAGCGCCGCCACCGAGGCCACAAAATCGAAACTGGCTGAAGGAAAAGGTGCTTCGAGGAGGTCAGCCACCACGAAGACGGCCTCAGGATGGTTCGACCTCGCCTTGACCACGCTGGGTTCGTCCCGGTCGAGCCCGACGACGACCGGGACGGCGCGGGCGAGCGCGCCAGTGAGCCAGACGATGGCTAGCCCGAGTCAGGGGTCTGCTGCGTCATCTCGTATGCGACATGGCCGCAGATGGCAGTCGGTGAAGTGTCGGTCGAGGTTGACGCTCCCCGCATCTCGACGCACCCGGACCTGGGTGGACTTTCCGTCCTCGCGGACTCGCAACCGGGTTCGAGTGCCAGGATGGCGACCGGCAGGTGGTCACACGCAGGACACTTCGAGAGCCTGCCTTCGGAAGGAGATCGGACATGAGCGAAGCAGCGGAGTACGCCATCGGAGCCCAGGTCTACTGTGAACAAGGCCCATGCGGCGAGCTCATGCGTGTAGTCGTCGATCCAATCAAGAGTGCGATCACGCACCTTGTGGTAGAGCAGCGACACAGCCAGGAAGTCGGTCGTCTTGTTCCAATCGACCTCGTCGAAACGGCGACGGAACAAGAACTGCGACTCCACTGCACCTTGGCGCAGTTCGCCGCGCTCGAAGCCGCCGAAGAGACCAAGTTCGTTCAAGCCCCGGCGGGACAGTGGGGCTATGGGCAGAGGCAGATGTTGATGTTGCCCTTCTTCGGTCTGGGGGGCATGGGGATGCTCGGTGGTCTGGGCATGGGCGGCATGGGGATGGGCATGGGCGGCATGGGGATGGGCATGGGCGGCATGGGGATGGGCATGGGCGGCATGGGGATGGGCATGGGCGGCATGGGGATGGGCGCCTCACAGCAGGCAGTCACTTACGACAAGGTGCCACCAGGTGAGGTCGAGGTACGACGTGGACAACACGTACATGCATCGGACGGTCCAATCGGACATGTACGTGGACTCGTGGTCGATCCGAGTGATCACCAGGTAACCCACGTTCTTCTCGACGAAGGGCACCTCTGGGGCAAGAAGGAAGTTTCCATCCCCATCTCTGCTGTGACCGGAGTCGACGACGACGGAGTTCGGCTCAACCTCACGAAGGCGGCCATCGCCAACCTCCCTCCGGTTGTCGACGTCGAGCAGCATGGCGCACAGAGCGACGAGTCGGTAGGACGCGGGTAGTAGGGCGAAGATCGTCCCCGAGGAGGGCTTGCGCCGCCGGGCGTCGTTCCTTCGTCGCGACCACGACGCCGTCGAAGACCTCCACCCTCCTCCTGAGAGCACGTGGTCGTGACATGACCATCGATGCGCTCATCAACCTCGCCATCGGTCACTGCCCCGCGCGCTGACCGGGTTGGCGACCGGGCTGCCGCCCCTCCCGGATTCCCGGCCATGACCGGGACGAGCCCCGCCGACCGAGTACCGTCCGGGGCAACCCGTTGCTCGATCCGGCACAGTCGTGCGCTGGCCACGAGGAGATCGTCATCATCATGGATGGACCGTCGACGCCGGTGCTGGACCGGCCCGACGCCGGCCGGCGTGGACGACCCGGGATGCCGCTGCCGCGCGCGCACCTGCGGCTCGAGCCACTTGAAGACCCCTTATGGGAGATCCGCCGCACGCACCGACGCCGGCGCCTGCTCACCCTCGGCATCGTCATCGTCGGCATCGGTGACGTCCTCTCTGCGCTGCTGCCGCCCTCGCGCCCGCAGCTCACTGCGCTGCTGCACGTCCTCCCTCTCGAGGTCGCCCAGGGGGCGGCCGTGCTCCTCGCGCTCTGCGGACTCGTACTCGTCTCGCTCGCATGGGGACTCCGACGCGGCCAACGCCAGGCGTGGACGTTGTCGTGCGCGGCTCTCGCCGTGGCCGGAGTGATGCACCTCGTACACAGCATCGACGCCCTCCCGAGCCTGCTCAACCTTGCTTTGCTCGCCGCGGCGCTCGGGCTGCGCGGTTCTTTCCGCGCGCCCATCGACCGCCGCGCGACGGCGTGGACGTTGCTCGCGGCCGCCGGGGCGTTGGTAGGGACGATCGTGATCGCCACGGCGTCATTGGAGGGAGCTTTGGCCGTCGACCACGACCGCGGCGGGCCGCTTCCCCTCCACCTCGCGCTCGCGGGCGTGACCGAGCGCCTCGCCGGGGTACGCAGCATCGCACTCCCCGAGAGGATCGACCGGTTCCTCTCCCCGACGCTCCTCGGTGTCGGCCTGGCGCTCGCGGTCGTCGCGGTGCTCGTCATCTCGAGGCCTCTCGTCGACAGGACGCTCCGGCCGGGCAAGCACTCCCACGAGGTCGCCCGCCGCCTGGTCAACGACCACGGCGGGGGGACGCTCGACTACTTCGCCCTCCGTTACGACAAGTGGCACCACATCACGGGCCAGACCCTGATCACCTACGCCGTCCATGGCGGCGTCTGTCTCGTGTCCCCGGATCCCATCGGCCCGCTAGAGGAGCGGGAGTCCGCATGGGCGGCGTTCTGCCGCTTCGCGGACACGAAGGGCTGGCTCGTCGCGGTGCTCGGGGCATCCGCCCCATGGCTCACCACCTATCAGAGGGGCGGCATGCACTCGGTGTACGTCGGCGACGAGGCGGTCGTCTCCGTCGACGACTTCCACCTGGCGGGCGGCCACAAGAAGGGCCTCCGCCAGGCGGTGCAGCGCGTCCGTCGCCATGGCTACCGCGTCTCCTTCCACGATCCCCTCCACTTGGACTTGAACCTCGCCGCGTCGTTGCGAGAGCTCATGGCCGAGAGCCGGCGAGGTCATGGCGAGAGGGGTTTTTCGATGACGCTCGGTCGTCTCTTCGACTCGGACGACGACGGCCTTCTCCTCGCGGTCGCCCACGCATCAGACGGCCAGCCGGTCGCCTTCTGCCAATTCGTCCCGGCACCTTCGATCGGCGGTTACTCGCTCGACGTGATGCGACGGGACCAGGGGGCGCACCCCAATGGCCTCATCGACTTCCTCTTGGTCTCCACGATCGAGCACCTCCGCGAGCAGGGTTTCCGCTCGCTGAGCCTCAACTTCGCCGCGATGCGCGCATACATCGCCGGCGAACGCGACGCCAACTGGGCGGACCGTGTGCTCGGGCGCGTGCTCCGCCGGCTCTCGCGCTCGATGCAGGTGGAGTCGCTCTGGCGTTTCAACGCGAAGTACGACCCCTCATGGGCCGCGCGCTACGTCGTCTTCGGCTCGGTGATGCACCTCCCGGCGATCGGGCTCGCGATCGCCCGTGCCGAGTCACTTTGGGAGCTTCCGCTCCTTGGCCGCTACCTCGCCTCCGGCACGCCCCAGGCGGTGTCCCGCCTCCCCCAGCGCGTCGTGGACGTGGCCTGACCGCAGCGGTTGCGCCGTGCTTGCTCCAGCCGCGCCGCGGTGCTTGCTCCAGCCGCGCCGCGGTGCTTGCTGCAGCGGTTGCGCCGTGCTTGCTGCAGCCCACCGTGTCACTGAGTGTTCGCCTGTAGTTCACCTTCCGGTTACCTTCCGGTAAGACCGCAGTCACCCGGCCGAGCAAGTGTGGAAGTAGTCCGATGACTACCCTCGAAGAGCGATCGACCGCGGCCTCTGACCCCGTGACACCGGGAGGGCCAGCGGGTCTCGCCGCCGACACGCTCTCTGCCGCCTCGCTCGAGAGCCTCCTCGACGACGCTCCGATCAGCCGGTTCCACCGGCGGGCCGTCGTCGTCTCCGGCGTCGGCTTCTTCACCGACGCGTACGACCTCTTCGTGATCTCGACGGTGGCCGTGCTCGTCCAGGCGCAGTGGAACCTCAGCGCAGCCACTGCAAGCTGGGTCAGCGGTTCGGCGATCCTCGGTGCCTTCGTGGGCGCCCTCGTCTTCGGCCGGTTGGCCGACCACTTCGGCCGCCGACGGATCTACGGGATCGTCGCCGGAGTCATGATCACCGGAGCGGTCGCCGCAGCGGCCTCCCCGAACGTCGCATGGCTCATCGGCGCGCGTTTCGTCCTCGGTCTGGGCATCGGCGGCGATTATCCGGTCTCTGCGGTCCTCATGAGCGAGTACTCCAACCGCAAGGACCGGGGCAAGCTCGTGGGCCTGGTCTTTTCCATGCAGGCAGTCGGCCTGGTCGTGGGACCCCTGGTGGCGATGGCCCTCCTCGGCTCGGGACTGAGCCACGACCTCACCTGGCGGCTCCTGCTCGGGCTCGGCGCCGTTCCCGCCGCATCGGTGGTGTACCTGCGGACGAAGATGCCCGAGTCCCCCAGATTCCAGGCGAGGGTGCAGGGTCGCAAGGATGACGCGGCACGGCAGCTCGAGCGCTTCTCCGGCGGGACGTTCGCCCTGTCGGGATCGGCGCCCCCTCCTGCCGGCAACGGGGACGGCGCAATGCGACGCTGGCGGTTCCGCGACATCTTGCGCGACCGACGGACGCTTCGTCTCCTGATCGGCACGGCCGGTGCGTGGTTCCTCTTCGACTACGCGTACTACGGCAACACGCTCTCGCTGCCGGCGATCCTGCACGCCGTGGACGCGACAGCCACGCTCATCGAGAAGCTCGCGCTCACCCTCGCCCTCTTCGTGGTCTTCGCCGTGCCCGGCTACCTCCTTGCAATCCACCGAATGGACCGGATCGGCCACCGGCGCTTGCAGCGTCTCGGCTTCGGCGTGATGGCGGCCGCGTTCGTCGCGCTCGGAGCGATCGCGCCTCTCACCTCGGTCCTCGGGGCCTTCATCGCGGTGTTCGGCATCAGCTACTTCTTCATCGAATTCGGCCCCAACACCACCACCTTCGTACTTCCCTCGGAGGTCTTCCCGACGCGGATGCGGACCACCGGGCATGGGACCGCGGCGGGCATCGGCAAGCTCGGCGCCTTCATCGGGGTGTTCCTCGTCCCGCTTCTCCAGAGCAGCGTCGGGTTGCGGGGGATGCTCTTTGTTGCGGGAGCCGCCTCGTTTGCCGGTCTGCTCATCACGCGATTGATCCCCGAGCCCGGAGGACGGAGCCTCGAGGAGATCTCGGGAGAAGACGAGCTCCCGGTCGAGCAGGAGCAGTAAGGGCCCGCGCGGTCGCCCACCGTCGCGGGGTTTCCTGGCGCGCGACCGGCAGGAGCGGCCGGGGGCGTAGGGTTCCGACGCCGTGCTCGGCACGAGGAGGTGAGCCGTG
Organism: Actinomycetes bacterium; assembly: GCA_021850345.1. The sequence goes on from JAJZMN010000007.1 coordinate 6,023, forward strand.
TCAGAGGCGAGAACCGCCACGGGTGGGGACGCGCCGGATCGGCGCCAGCGCGCGCTGGACGATCTCCGGCGCAGCACCGCGGGAGGGGCGATTGCCGGCGCGCGTGCGGTCGGCGAACTCACCGACGCGGCGAAGGCCCAGGGGCTCGAGGTCGTCCCGACGCATCTCGAAGGTGGCCGTGTGCTTCTCGGGCACGTCCTCGGGATGCACCGTTGCCTTCCGGCCGGACACTTGCACGGCCCGCGCGAGACGCCGGTCCTGGTCTACCTGTTCGCCGACGCCCTGGCCATCCGGCCGACCGACGACGCGCCGATGTCGACCGTGCCCGTCTTGGGCCTGCATATGGTGGTGCCGCCCCTCGCCGTCGCACGCTGGCTCTACAAGGCCGGGCGGATCGAGCACGCCAATCTCGACCTCGTCAAGGATGCGCAGCGATTCGCGGACTCCCTCCCTAGCTGGACCGTCGACGACTTCGCGGACGCCGACGACAGGCTCGAGGTCCACCGCACGGTCGCGTCAGCCGGCCCGGTTCACGTCTACGAGCACCTGGGATTCGTCCATGTGTGGCTGCCGCCGGCGGCCGTCGCCGGGGCTCCCCGAAGCGCGGCCAGCGCCACAAGCGCGGCCAGCGCCACCCGCCTGAAGAGCGCGCTGCCGGCGTCCTCGGACGCATTCGTGAAGCTGTGGCAGCTCTTCTCGCTCGTGAGCTGGCCCCACGGCGTGCGCACCGACCTCCCGCGCCCCGGCGACGACGGCGATTGAGGCCCACCTCTCTCGGGAACGCCCCACTCGTGGCCACCGGCGCGTGACCGAGCCCAGGGGCTTCGAGGAGATCGCCCGCGATCTCTACGGGAGGCGTCCCGGGGAGTTCACGGCAGCGAGGGACGCCTTGGCGCGCGAAGTCCGGGCGGCAGGAGATGCCGAGCTTGCGGCGGCGCTGTTGCGGCTGCGACGGCCGACCCTTGCCGCGTGGCTGGCCAACGTGCTCGTGCGCGAACTTCCCCGAGCCGTCGACCACCTCATCGAGATCGGCGCGCAGTTGCGGGCCGCACAAGCCGCATTGGACGCGGCCGAACTGCGTCGTCTCTCATCCGAACGGCACGACGTCGTCGAAGAGTTGAGCCGCAGCGCGCGCGAGCTCGCGGCAACGCGCGGCGAGCGGGTCGGCGACTCGAGCATCCGCGAGCTCGCCGAGACGCTCGAGGCGGCATCGTTCGATCCTGAGATCGCCGACCGGGTGCGGAGCGGAAGGCTCACGAGCGCGTTGTCGTACTCGGGCATGGGATTCCCTCCGGATGCCGTCGGAGGCTCATCTGCGGGCCCGCGACCGGCTGCCGCGGGACGTGGAAA
>JAJZMN010000059.1 GCA_021850345.1 Actinomycetes bacterium
CGAGCGCGGCCGGCAGCACCACGTCGGCGAGCTGGGCCGTCTTGGTCAAGAAGATGTCTTGGACCACGAGGTGGTCGAGCCCCTCGAGCAGGTGCACGGCCCGGGGCGTGTCGGCCTCCGACTGCGCAGGGTTCTCACCCAGCACGTAGAGGGCACGGAGCTCGCCATGTTCCATGGCGTCGAACATCTGAGAGAGGTGCCAGCCGCGCGTGGGCGGGACGCTGACCCCCCAGCGGGCGTCGAACTTGGCCCGGATGTCGTCGTTCTCTACGTCTTGGAAGCCTGGGAACTTGTTGGGCAGTGCGCCCATGTCACCGCCGCCCTGGACGTTGTTCTGCCCGCGCAGCGGCACGAGCCCCGATCCGAAGCGACCGACGTGGCCGGTCAAAAGGGACAGGTCGCACAACGCGAGGACGTTGTCGGTCGCGCTGTGGTGCTCGGTGATCCCGAGCGTCCAGCACAGCTGTGCCCGGTCTGCGCGCGCGTAGTCGTGCGCAAGTGAGGCGATGAGGTCGGCTGGCACCCCAGTGAGCCGTTCGCCCTCGGCGAGGGTGAACGGCTCGACCGCCTCGGCGTACTCCTCGAAGCCGGTCGTCGCGCGCCGCACGAACTCGGTGTTCACCAGGCCCGCGCGGATGATCTCCCTGCCCACCGTGTTGGCCAGGGCGATGTCGGAACCGACGTCGATGCCCATCCAGACGTCTGCCCACTGCGCCGAGGTCGAGCGACGCGGGTCGACCGCGTACATCTTCGCTCCGTGACGGAGGCCCTTCAGGAGGTGATGGAAGAAGATGGGGTGCGCCTCACGGGCGTTCGATCCCCACAGGACGATGAGGTCGGTCTCTTCGATCTCCCGGTAGGAGCTCGTGCCGCCTCCGGCACCGAAGACTGCCGCCAGACCGGCGACGCTCGGTGCGTGTCAGGTGCGGTTGCACGAGTCGATGTTGTTCGACCCCATGACCGCCCGGGTGAACTTCTGGGCCAGGTAGTTGACCTCGTTGGACGACTTCGAGCAGCTGAACATGCCGTACTCGGTGCCGCGGTGGGCGGCGAACCCGGCGGCCGCCCGCTCGAGCGCCTCGTCCCAGCTCGCCGGCCGGAGAGCTCCGTGCTCTCGGACGAGCGGCTGCGTAAGTCGGGGAAGATGGCGGGGCACCGCGGCCTCCTTTCTCGGTGGCGGCCACCGGGTCGGACTTCTGACGACGACGCTACCGCGTTTCGAAACACAGTCGCGAAGAAAAAACGGCCGCCCGCCGTGTGGCCCTGGTGCGTGCACGCCGCCGCGTTCGGCGTGAAAGCTGGGATTCTTAACCCGGTCTTGGTGCCTTCTTATCCAGCCCGTATGCCGCCTGGCTGGAATGGGGGTGCAAGTTGCCAGCAGTGTCCACGTTGCCAGCGGTGTCCAAGGAGGCAAGGCATGTCAGATCAACCGCCCGGTGCTTCGGGTGGTGGAGAGCCCACCGAGGAGCTGCCGACACCCGGAGTGCCAGGCCCGTTCGGCGCGACGGACGACACCGTCGACACGGTGCAGTTGCCGACTGCAGCGGATTCGCAGGTGCCGCCGGGGATTGGCGTACCCCTCGGCGGCGGCACCACCTCGCTCCCCGGGCAGTACAGCGCGTCCGGTCCGCCACCCCCGGGCGGCTACGGGCTGCCGCCGTGGGCTACCCCCGGTCCCTGGGTGGCCGGACCGTGGGCTACGCCCGGTCCCTGGGCGACCGGTCCCTGGGCGACCGGTCCCTGGGCGTCGCCGGGGTCGTGGGCCCCAGCGGGTCCCTGGGTCACCCCCGGTCCCTGGCCGACGGGGGCGCCGGGTCCCGGGACAAGACGCGCTCCCGCCCCAGGTGGCCGAGAGCGCCGCGCCATCCGCGTGTGGCGGATTGTCGGCGGCACGCTCGCAGGGGCGGCGCTCGTCGCCTTGGGCATCGGGATCGGCTTCAGCACCTGGGGCACCACGCAGCAGCCGGTGTCGGCCTCGGGGCGTCCCACGTCACCCGTGAGGCCGCTCCACCCGTCCCAGCCCCTCGTGCCGCGCTCCACACCGGGCTCGTTTCCGGGCACCGGCAGCGCGACACCGAAGAACGAGGCATTTCTCGGTGTGGAGATCGCCCCCACATCCACCCTGCCGGCTGGTCTGACAGCGAACACATCGGCCACAGCGCCATCGGCCCCCAAGTCGACATCGTCAGCGGTCGCCGGTGCGCACGTGCTCGGAGTGGTGCCGACATCGCCGGCCGCCAAAGCGGGGATTGCCAAGGGCGACACCATCACCGGTTTTCGGACATTGCGCGTGGTGAACGCCATCACACTGTCTTTCGACGTCTCCCACGCCAAGGTCGGCCAGTCCGTGCGAGTCGACTGGGTCACGCCGACAGGCAAGCACGACCACGCGACGGTGACGCTCACTACACGACGCGCGGCGAACCGGTCGGTCGGCTGACACCGAGCCGCGGGCATGCGTCACGCGGGCTCCGGCCTCGGCGGCTCCTCGGCACTGGACGCCGGGGTTTGCCCGGTCTGTAGAACCCGCCGCTCGGTCCCCACGACCGCAGCGTCGGCCTCGTCGATGTGGCCGCCCGTGACGAGGTAGTCCGACTGGGGCATGGGGCGGCCGCGCACTCGCGTCACGACCTCTTGCTCGGGACGCCGTTGGTTCTCGATTGCCTGGAGCGCGATCGAGTGCTGGTCGGCTGCGGTGAGCGGCGGCTGCACCATGCCGCGCGGCCAGAGGTGTCGCTTGACGACCGTGTTCAGCTCCGCGGCGTAGACGGTGACCTCCGCGCCGATGTAGATCCATGCGAGGAGGCCCAGCACCGTCCCGAACATGGCATAGACGGCGTTGTCGTCACGTAGGTAGTGCCCGACGACGTAGCTGCCCGTCGCCTGGAGCACCGACCAGGCGATGCCGCCGAATGCCGCGCCGAGGACCAAGTCACGGCTCGCCACCTGGCGCGGCGTGAGCACGCGGAACGCCGCGAGGTACAGGCCAACGTTGCATGCCGCTGCGAGTGCCTCCGCGCCGACCCCATACCAGTACTCGTGACTACCGAAGGTGCCGAAGCTCGAGAGGAACGTGGTGACGACGAGACCGATCCCGAGCACGGCGAGGAACGTGAAGCTCCGCCCGACGCGCTTGACGCAGCTCGGCCGCACGGCGCCCGGGATGTTCCAGATCTGCTCCATCGCGTACATTCCGGCACCGGCGAGCCCCGTGGAGCCGTAGAGGAGCCCGATGATGCCGACCGCGAACCCGAAGAGAGAGTTCCGCTTCATCACGTGGATGTTCTCGGCGAGCTTCGAGCCGACGATGGGGAATTGGGCGAACGCCGAGTGCAGCACGGCATGGCGCAATCCCGGGTGGCTGGCGAGGATGAGCGCCAGCGCGGTATCGAGCAAGAGCAGTAGCGGGAAGATCGTGGTGAACAAGGAGTAGGCGAGCTGCACGGTGAGCACCCCGGCGTTGTCGTCGCCGTACTTCTTGGTGAGCGCGACCACGAAGGCGATCGAGCCGTGCGCCTGCTGGAAGGCGTCGATGCACCGGAAGATCCGCTCGATCCGGTTCACGGCGCCCACCGCCGATCGCACTGGCCCCGGCACCGCCGTTCTCGACTTCCCACACCGGGTCGGTACCCCTGCGGCGGACTGTCGATGTAGCGGTACTACAAGGGAGATGCACTTCTGGCCAACGGTGCGCGAGAAGATCCCCGGTGGCGCCGTCCTGGCGGACATGGCGGTCAAGCAGGAAACGGAGGGCAAAGGGCAAGGTCCTCGACGCGCTGTGCAAGGCGACACCAGGAGCGCCCGAGTTCGCCGGGCTCGTCGTCACGTTCGCCAAGGCCGGCAACGAGCACGTCGCCTCCGAAGAGGAGAAGGTCTGGCCGGGCCGCGGCCGCGCCGACGTGTCAGGCCGCGAGGAATCCGCCCGACTGGTGCCGCCAGAGGCGCCCATAGACACCGTCGTCTCCCAGCGCGAGCAGCTCGCGATGCGAGCCCTGCTCGACGATCTCGCCATGGTCGAGCACCACGATCCGGTCGAGGCGCGCGATGGTGGCGAGCCGGTGGGCAACGACGAGTGCCGTGGAGCCAGCCATGAGGTGCCACAACGCCTCTTGGACGAGTGCCTCTGATTCGGAGTCGAGGGACGAGGTGGCTTCGTCGAGGATGAGCAGCGGGGCCCCCTTCGCCATCGCCTGCGCGATCGCCACCCGTTGGCGTTGACCGCCAGAGAGCTTCAGGCCGCGCTCGCCGACGACCGTGTGGTAGCCGTCGGGGAGGCGCTGGACGAACTCTTCGACGTGCGCGGCGCGCCCGACTTCGCGTACGAGCTCCATGTCTGGCCCGTCCATACCCTCGAGCCCGTAGCAGATGTTCTCCGCGATGGTGCGGTGCAGCATCTGGGGATCCTGGGGGACGAAGGAGATGTGCGCGCGCAGTGACGCCTGGGTGACCGTCGCGATGTCTTGTCCGTCGATGCTGATGGTGCCGCCCTCGATGTCCATGAAGCGCAGCACGAGCTTGGTGAGCGTGGTCTTCCCAGAGCCCGACGAGCCCACGAGGCCGACGTGCTCACCCGGCGCGATCGACAGCGAAAGCCCGTCGAACAGCAGCGGTCGACCCGGATAGGAGAAGCGCAAGCCCGAAAGTGTGATGCAGCCGTCGGTGACCTCGAGCGGCCGCGCGTCGCCGGCATCGACGATCTCGGGCGGCGTCGCCGCGATCCCCGCGAATTTCGCACAGCGCCCGAGCCCGCGCGACGACGTACGGATGTGCTCGAACGACTCCTCCATCGAGGCGACGACGGAAGTCGCATAGAACAGGATCAGGTAGATCGTGCCGGCGGCCGCCGAGTGATGCAGGGCGAGGATGACGCCGACGACGATCGCGAGCCAGCTGAAGATGCCGAGCGATCCCTCCATCTGCAAGCGGGTCATGGCGAAGATGCGCCGGGCCTCGAGATCCGCGGCGACGGTCTGGCCGACGAGTGCCTCGACGTGGCGCCCCTCGAGCGGCTCGGCCGACTGCGTGCGAACGGTGGTGAGGTTCGAGATGGTGTCGGCGAGCACCCCGGTCGCGCGGCTGTGGGTGTCGGAGAACTTCTTGCCCGCGGCGACGACCAGCGACATGCGCGACGTCAATACGATGCAGAAGACGAGCACGAGCCCCGCCATCACCAGCGCGACGGGCCACGCGACGATCGCGAGCACCACGATCGCCGAGAGCACGGTCACGGCGATGCGCAAGAAGCCCCAGTTCAAGGTGTCGAGGAGGTCGACGAACGCCCATGAGAACGTCTCGAGCGTCGAGATGACTTCACCCGCGGGGCGATCCGAGTGCCAGCGGTGGCTGAGCGAAATGAGGTGCTTGTAGCCCTCGGTCAGCGCGTGCGAGAAGGCGCGCAACGACGCGCCCCACTCCACCCATCCCGCCCACCGCCACATGAGGGTGCTGGCGACGAGGACCGCGCCGTAGGCGACGACGAGCGGCTCGAAGGTGGCGCTGAAGGACGCGTGCGGCGGGAGATCGGCGACGCGGGTCAGCAGTGCGGCGAAGATCAACGGTCCCGCGACCGACTGCAGTGAGGTCGCGACGCTGGTGAGGACCCATCCGAAGATGGTGGCCCTCTTTTGCGGGCCGACCTGGCGCCAGCAGAACCGGAGGGTCTCGGCGGTCGACGATGCAGGGAAGAGCGAGTCGTCGCTCGTCATGTGCGTGCTCCGTGTGGTGGTGTCGAGGGATCGTGGTCAGTAGTCGGTGCATGCAGCCATGTGTCGCAGATGCACCCGAGGGCTCACGGCGCGAGCCGGTGGTCTGGGCGCAGCGGGCGGGCGCGGCATGCGCGGCCCATCGGGCGTCGGGGGATGGACGGGGTCGAGTGATACGGCACCCGGACGGCCGCTCGTCGGCCACGCGGGTGCCGCGGCCGCGAAAGCCCTGCTGCGCCGCGTCCCTGCTGCGCCGCTACGTGGCTGCCGCGCAGCACGCGGCGACGCCAGGGTCGTCCGACATGGCGCGTCCGGCACGTACGTCAGGACTTGCATACTGCGTGGGCGACCCGTCCGATCGGCCGTGAACGATGCTGCGTGCCATCAGGGTCACCTCGCATTCTGCTCTGACCGAACCCGTCATCTTATCCCAGGTGGCTGCAGCTGTAAATACCTCTACGTACGCGAACAAGGGATGCTCCCACCTGTGCGTCTGCAAGGATCTCCGCGCGGCAGCGCAGTCGCAGCCATGCTGCGCGCAGACGCAGCGTCGCGCGTCTGGTGTTGCCTGCTACTCCTCGACCGACGCGACGCGACGGCTGAGGTTCACGGCATGGTCGCCCAGGCGCTCGTAAAATCGCGCGAGGAGGGTGACCTGCGCTGCCACCGACGGCTGCATCGCCCCACCCGAGACCTCGGTCGTGAGTCGCTGATGGAGGATGTCGAGCTCTTCATCTGTCTCGTGCAGCTCGAGGACACGGGCCTCGCCGCTCGCGAAGGCGTCGGCCGCCGCGCGCCACATTTCGATCGCGACTTCCGACATGCGCTGCACGATGCCGCGGCTCACGGGGGTCATCTCGCCACCGAGCCCGTAGAGCGCGCGCTGGGCGATGTGCTCGGCGAGATCGGCGCTACGCTCGAGCTCGGGGAGGACGAGCAGCATGGCGATCACGTGGCGCAGCTCGGCGGCCCGGTCCGTGAGAGAGTCGACCTCGCGCCACAGCGACTCTTCGGCCGCAGCCACCTGGTCGTCCATCGCCCGGTCGTCTGCGACCACCTGGCGTCCGAGCTCCGAGTCGGCGTTCAACAGTGCGAACGTCGCCCGTGCGAGCGCTTCGCTCACCTGGGCGAACAGCGCCTGCACCCGGCGGGAGGTCTCGTCGTCCACCCATTAGACCCTAGCGAGGGCCCCCGGGTGGTTCACTGACTGTTCGCGTGCAGTTCACCTTCGTGTCATGAAGAGATTGCCCACAGGTCACGTGGCGGCGCAATAGTGGCCGAAGACCGATGTCGCGCTCGACCCACCGCCCTCCAGCCCCTGGTGCCTCGGTGCCGTCGGCGTCCTCTATCGGCACCCTCCTCGACGAGACCCCGATGTCGAAGTTCCACCGCCGTGCGGTGCTCGTCGCCGGCGTCGGGTTCTTCACCGACGCATATGACCTGTTCGTCATCAGCACGGTCGGCGTCTTGGTCCAGGCGGAGTGGCACCTCAGCACCTCCCAGACCAGCTGGGTGGAGGGTGCTGCCATCCTGGGAGCCTTCGTCGGTGCGCTCGTCTTCGGCCGCATCGCCGACCTGATCGGCCGGCGCCGGGTGTTCGCTCTCGTTGCCGCCGTGATGATCGCGGGGGCCGTCGCCT
>JAJZMN010000089.1 GCA_021850345.1 Actinomycetes bacterium
CGTCGAGGCGTGGGAACGTGCGGGCATCGGTGAGGTGACCCTCCGGCGGATGAGCCTCGGCGGGGGGGTCGTCATGTGGGGTCGCCGGAAGTGAGCCGGGACCGGACGCGCCCGGCCTTCTACGCGGCGCGTCCGGGCGGATGGCGCGACTGGTGGACCCTGCTCCACCCGCCCTACACCGCGTGGCACCTCTCCTATGTCGTCCTGGGCGCCTGCCTCGCCCCGCAGGTCCGGGTCAGCCGCCTGCTCGCCACGCTCCTCGCGTTCTTCCTCGCCGTCGGGGTGGCGGCCCACGCCTACGACGAGCTGCAGGATCGTCCCCTCCGGACCCGCATCCCGAACTGGGCGCTCGCGTCCGCGTGTGCTGCCGGGCTCTCGGGCGCCATCGCCTTGGGCGTGGTCGGCGTGCTGGTGACCGGCGTCGTGCTGGTGCCCTTCCTCGTCGTCGGGCCGTTCCTCGTGATCGCCTACAACGCGGACCTCTTCGCCGGCGCCTTCCACACCGATCTCGGATTCGCGCTGTCCTGGGGTGGATTCCCGGTCCTGACCGCCTTCGTCGCGCAGGCCGGCGATCTCTCTGCGGGCGCCGCCCTCGCCGCCGCCGGGGCGACCGCCCTCTCCCTCGCGCAGCGCTCCCTCAGCACGCCCGCCCGGCGGCTCCGGCGGAGGGTCGCGGACGTCCACGGCGAGCTCGTGCTGGCCGACGGCTCGGAAGAGCCCGTGGACCGCGAGTGGCTCCTCCGGCCCTTCGAACGGGGGCTGCGGGCCATCGCCTTGGCGGTCACGCTCACCGCGGCAGCCCTTGCGGTGTTCCGACTCGGCTGACCCCGCTTGCTCCCCCGCTGACCGGGCGACCGCGAACCTCCGCGCGCCGAGGGTTCAGGAGTGGGGCTTCGAGCCCGAGACGATGGCCGCCTCGGCCACCACCCGGGTTCCCTGTACGTCGGCGAGCCCTGCGTCGCGGAACATCTGCAGCCACGTCTCCATGGGCAGCGGCCGCTCACGCATGCGGAACGTGAAACGCGCCGCGTTCTTGGCGATGCGCCACCACCCTGCAGGGCCGCGGCGCAGCATCACCCGTACCTTCGAGCCGATGATCTCACGGTCCTGCTTGGTCGCCCCTCTTCCGAACATCATGTCCCCGAAGAGGATCCGGCCTCCGGGCCTCAGCCAAGAGACCGCAGAGGCGAGCACTGCACGCTTCTCGTCGTCGTAGAAGTGGTGCATGGCGTAGTTCGACACGACGAGGTCGACGCTCGCCGGCTCGATCTCGAGCTCCTGGGCGGGACGGGCCTCGGTCTCGATCGAAAGGCCCTCCTCGGACGCCTTGCGCTGGACACTTTCGATCATCCTCGTGCTGATGTCGACCGCCAGCACCTTGGCCCCCTTGCGGGCGAGCGGCAGGCTCAGCTGACCGTTGCCGCACCCGAGGTCGACCACGCGCTTGCCGTCGGCGGGGAGGGACGCCGCGACGACGGCATCGATGACTCGCTCGAGGCCCGCAGCCCCGTGGTGCTCCCAGGCATCCACGCGGCGGTCCCAGAGACGCCGCACTCGACCGGCACCACGGGCGGCCGCGGGCGCCCGATCCGGGTGCTCGGCGCCTGCGGCGTTCCTGCCACCAGACGTGCGCTGATTCCCCTGCGCAAGAGCACCCATGGGCGGGATCCTCGCAGACGACCATGACGCCTACGTGAATTCGATTCCCACTGGAAACTTGATGCCCACTGGAACAGCGTGCGCTGATGTAGGTTGCGCGCGAATGCCACGGTCTCGTCAAAGCCTGCGGCGTTCCCGTCTTCTTGCCGGTACCGCTGCCGTCGTCGTGATCGCGGCTGCCGCGGCCTCGGCCGTTCTCCTCACCAACCGTCCGGCGGCGGCCCCGGGCCCGACGACGACCACCACCACCGCCCCGCCGACGACCACCTCCTCACCGAAGCCGGTCACCGCGATCGGCACCTACTCGGTCGCGACCACGTCGCTCACGGTCACCGTCGCCGGGCTCGCGCCCACAGACGACCGGCTGCCAACCACGGTGTGGTACCCGGTGACCAAGCCCGCGCCGGCGCACCGGCGGGCGCGACACGGGTACCCGCTGCTCGTCTTCTCCCAGGGTTACGCCCAGCCGGTCGTCAACTACTCGGCGCTGATCGTCGACTGGGCCTCGGCGGGGTTCGTCGTGGCCGGCCCGACCTACCCGCACACCTCGCCGTCGACCCCCACAACCTTGGATCGTGCCCCCGCCGAGCTGGTGCGCCACCCTGGCGATCTCCGGGCCGTGATCACGACGCTCATCGGAGCGGGGCGCACACCCGGGTCGGCCCTCTCGGGGAAGATCGACGCGAGCGAGGTGGGCCTCGTCGGTCAATCCGACGGGGGCGACGTGAGCCTTGCGGTCGCCGACAACTCCTGCTGCCGCTACGCAGGCGTGAAGGCGGCGGCGATCCTTTCCGGCGCCGAGTACCGGTACTTCGGCGGCCAGTACTTCACATCTGCCGCACCGGCGGGGCCGCCCCTCCTCGTCGTCCAGGGCACGAGCGACACGATCAATCCCCCGGTCTGCAGCGTGCACATCTACGACGCCGCAGCGCCGCCCAAGTACTACCTGGACCTCCTCGGCGGGACACACCTCGGGCCTTACGAAGACGCCACGTCATGGGAGGCGGTGGTCGCGACCGTGACGACCGACTTCTTCGACGCGGAGCTCGCAGGCGAGCCTGCCGCCCTGGGCCGAATGGCCACGAGCGGCAACGTGGCTAGCGTGGCCCAGCTGACCACAGCGCCGACCGTGCCGCCCGCCGCGGGCAGCTGCCCGACAGGGCCCACAGCGCCCCCCACCCCACCCTCGACGGCGCCGACGACGACGCCCACGTCGACGACCGCCACGTCGACGACCGCCACGTCGACGACCACGCCCACAGCCACAGCGACGACGGCCACCACGTCTTCGCCCGCCACCACCACCGGCACATCCCCCGGGGCCACAGCCCCCACCCCCACACCGGCCACCCCACCGTCCTCCTCGCCCTGAGGGGTGCCGCGACAGCCGGCCCGGCTGAGCAGGAATCCTTCACTTCATCGTCACGAGATCTTGTGAAGCTTGCGTTTGTGAGCACGGTGATGTCCGAGCGGTCAGCCGCGCAGTACCGCGCGGGCATGGGGCGCCGCGCGGGCTTGCGGCCTGCGCCGCTGCCGCGTCCCGCCCTCGGCCGGGCGGCGGTGATCGCCGGGGTGCTCGGACTCCTCGCCGTCGTCATCCTCGGGATCGCGACCGAGTCGTCGGCCGACCTCCACGTCCGCGGCGGCGTCGCGATGTTCGTGGGCGGCATGACGGGGCTCGTCGGCATGTACCTGGCGCTCGTCCAGCTCCTGTTGATCAGCCGGATCCCCCACCTCGAGCGGATCCTCGGCCAGGACGGAATGGTGCGGTGGCACCGGCGGGTCGGGCCGTGGCCGATCAGCCTCCTCGTGCTGCACGCGCTGCTCATCACGATCGGGTTCGCGCAGGCCGCGCACACCGGGGTGCTGCACGAGCTCGACGTCTTCCTCCGGTCCTATCCCGACATGCTCGCCGCGACCGTGGGCCTCGCGCTCATGGTCGCCGCGGGGATCGCGTCGATCGGCGCACTGAGGCGAAGGATGCGCAGAGAGACCTGGTGGGTCCTCCACCTCTACATGTACCTCGCGCTCGCGCTCTCCTTCGCGCACGTCCTCGCCCTCGGTCCCACGTTCGTCGGTCACCCGCTCACCCAGGCCGTCTGGGCCTTCATCTGGGCTGCGACCGCCGGGACCGTCCTCGTCTACCGCTTCGGGCTCCCGCTCGCCCGCTCCTGGCGCTACCGGCTGCGGGTGGCCGAGGTCCGCCACGAGGCGCCGGGCGTCGTCTCGGTCATCTGCACCGGGCGCCAGCTCGACCGTTTGCGCATCTCCGGAGGGCAGTTCTTCTCCTGGCGGTTCCTCACGCGCGGGCTGTGGTGGCAGGCTCACCCCTACACGGTGTCCGCCCTCCCCCGGCCACCGCATCTCCGCCTCACGATCCGCAAGATCGGTGACCATTCGGCCGCGGTGTCCCGCCTGCGCCCGGGCACGCGGATCGCGATCGAAGGGCCGTACGGCGCGGCGACGCCGGACGCGCGGCTGCACGAGAAGGTCGTGCTCGTCGCGGGCGGCATCGGCATCACCGCGATCCGCTCACTTCTCGAAGACCTCCCGAAGAAGGCCCGGCCGATCGTGATCATGCGCGCACCGACGAGCGAGCAGCTCGTCCTTCGCGACGAGACCGAGGCGCTCGTGCGGAAGCTGAACGGGACGCTCCACGAGCTCGTCGGCCCCCGGTCCTCGGTCGGGTCGCCGCAGAGCTTCCTCCGCCGGCTCGTGCCCGACATCGACCGACGTGACGTCTACGTGTGCGGGCCGCAGGGCTTCGTCCGTGACGTTGTCGCGGCCGCACACGAGCTCGGTGTCCCCCATCGTTGCGTGCACTACGAGGAGTACCAGTGGTGACCTTCGCGCACCGCCGCGAGGCGGTCCCATGAAGCGCTACCCCGTGGTGATCGGCGTCACGGTGGCAGGACTCGCCGGGGTGCTCAGCTTCCACAGCCACAGCGGGAGCGTCGCGCTCCCGGCGAGCGGTTCTGCCGGCTCCGGCAACTCCCCGGCGCGCGCCAACACGCCCCACGCCACGCCCTCCGAGACCGGGACATCGCTCAAGACCACGCCGACGACCGGCACCTCGTCACAGGGGGCCTCGACGCGCAGCGCGACCGGCCGGCTCGAGCAGTACGGCTACGGCCAGCTCTCGGTGCGAGTCACGATGGCCGGCGGGAGGATCACCGACCTCGCGGTCGCGACACTAAAGACCGCCGACACATACTCCCAGCAGCTCGCTGCACAGGTCGTCCCGATCCTGCGGCACGAGGTCCTCTCGGCGCAGAGCGCACGGATCAACGGCCTTTCCGGTGCGACGTACACGAGCGAGGCGTACGCGTACTCGGTCCAGTCGGCGCTCGACAAGCTCCGCAAGTGACCCCATGACCACGGGAGCGAAGTCCGCGCCCGATGTCGTCCACGAGATCGTGCACGTGGAGCAGGTGATGGGCACGGTCGTGTCGTTCCATCTCCATGTGCGTTCGAGCTCGCCCGAGCCCTCGGCCACCGTGGGACCGGCGCTCGAGCGCGCCTGCGCCGAGCTCCACCGTGCGGACGCCGTCTTCAGCACCTGGAAGCCCGATAGCCCGCTCAGCAAAGTGAGGAGCGGTGCCCTGCCGCTGGATGCCGCCCCCGCGGAGATCGGCGAAGTGCTCGACGTCTGCGAGTACGTGCGAGCGCTCACCGGCGGGTGGTTCGATCCCTGGGCGATGCCCGGTGGTGTCGACCCGACGGGGATCGTGAAGGGCTGGGCGGTCGAGCGCGCGCTCGGCGCGCTGCGGGTCCCCGACATCGCCGCGGGGTCCGTGAACGCCGGAGGGGACGTGGCAGTGCTCGGGCGCCCGGACGATCAGGACTCCTGGCGGATCGGTATCCGCCACCCATGGAGGCCGGATGCGCTCGCCTGCGTGGTCCTCGTGGAGCACGCGGTGGCGACGTCGGGCACCTACGAGCGCGGAGCGCACCTCATCGACCCGCGGACCGGAGAGGCCAACGTGCGTGCCGCGTCGGCGACGGTCGTCGGACCGAGCCTCACGCTCGCGGACGGGCTCGCCACGGCACTCGCCGTCGGGGGTGACGAGGCGCTCTCCCGGATCGCCGAGGTCCCTCGGTACGAGGGCTACCTCGTCCGCACCGATGGCAGCGAGGCCTGGACCGAGGGTATGCCGTTCGCCGAGTGACCGAGCCTTCAGGGTGTGGGCTCCCAGGGCGTCGGGGGGAGCCCCTTCATCTGGTCGGCGACCTGTCGGGCGTACCAGGCTCGGAAGCGGCGCAAGCGCGGCGATGACTCCAGCGTGAGCAGCTCACCTTGGACGCAGTAGCGGTCGACCTCGTCCAGCCAGTCAGCGAGGCCGAGGAGCGCCTCCCAGCCGTGACGTGGGACGGCCACGTGGATGTCCAGCGTCTCGCGTCCAGTGCTGATCGCCTCTTCCACCTGCTCGCGCAGGCTGTCGCTCGTGGGAGAGAACGCCTCGCGCACCTCGTGCGCCAACTCGAGGAGGCGCCGGGGGACTTCCGAACCTGCCGAGGCCGCCGAGCCTGCCGAGGCCGCCGAGCCTGCCGAGCCGGCCGACTGCACGATGAGCGTCAGCTCGCGGACGATCGCATCGTTGTGCTGTTCGGCTTCGAGGTACACGTCGAGAGGAAGAGCGAGCACCTGCACGTCCACCATGCCGGCATCCTCGCGTCCTTCGATCGGTGCGTCGCGCCCGGAAACAGGTACGTGCGGCGCCGTGCCGCCGGCATGCACTTCTCTTCGCGAGAGGGGCGCGACGCCCTCGAGCTCTTCGAGCTCTTCGGGGGGAACGGCTCTGGCTGATGCGAGATCGAGCGGCGGCACCACACGCGTCGACGGGCTCACCGTGAACCACACCGTCTTTCCGCCACTCCCTCCGTCGTCGCGCTCGACGCCCCAGTCCTCTGCGAGCGAGGCGACCAGGCGCACCCCGCGCCCGGTCGCGGAGTCCGGGGCGTAGCGCTTCGGGACGGGACCGTTGTGCTGCTGGTCGTGCACGTCGAAGCGCGCACGTGTCCCCTCGACCCGGAAGGTGACTGCGATCGCGGTTCGCGCATGGAGCACCGCATTCGTCACGAGCTCGGACACGAGGAGGCGAGCGGTCTCGACCCCCCCTTGCGGCCAGCCGGCGAGCACCTCGCCGACCCATGCCCGTGCGACCCCGGCGGCGCTCGGCTCGGGCGCGAGGTACAACGGGTTGGGCACCGACGTCCCCGAGCGCGAGCGGCTCATCGCGTCCATGGCGTCATCCTCGTGTCGCGTCGCGCGCCGGATACCGGTGCTTCGAGCAGCGATGTGGCCTCGAAGGCGCCACCGCTCCCTCCGCGTCGGTCAGCGGGAGCACGAGGGCGGCCAGTAAGAGTCGGTCGTCACGCGGTCACACATTCTGGCAGGTGCCGACAGGTGAGAGGGGAACCCGACACCGGAAGACCGCTCGACGGACGGCCCGTGCGCGACGGACGGCCCGTGCGCTCGGGATGGCCCGTGCGCTCGGGATGGCCCGTGCGCCGCGCGCGCCTACACTCGATGTCCCGTGCCCGAGCCCCTCGTCGCGATCGAAGCGATCCCGCAGCGGGATGGCCCGGGCCGCGTCGCTCCCTGCCC
>JAJZMN010000049.1 GCA_021850345.1 Actinomycetes bacterium
TGCCTGTCACCCGGGGCGAGAAGGTCACTGTCGTCCCGTTGACCGCGTTGTTCTCCCACGAGCGGGGTTCGGTGAAGATGGGTGTCTTTGTGGTCCCCGGGCCGTAGATCTGGACGGTGACGAGGGGCGCCAGGTTGGTTGTGAAGGTCTTCGTCGTTGTCGCGCCGGGCCCGACTGTCACTGTCTGGACGCCTGTGCTCGTCGGGTAGATAGGGATGCCCGTTGTGTTGGTGATGACCTGGCCACTCGCGGTGGTGAGGGGTTGATGGACCAAGACGTACCACTTCCCCGGAGTGAGGGTCGCTCGGCACGACGCCGGAGTGCCCTTTGTGAGAGGTGTCACCTTGCCGGACGGGGCACCGCCTGATGCTTGACAGTGGACGTTTGTCCCCGAGTTGCCTGTCACCCGGGGCGAGAAGGTCACTGTCGTCCCGTTGACCGCGTTGTTCTCCCACGAGCGGGGTTCGGTGAAGATGGGTGTCTTTGTGGTCCCCGGGCCGTAGATCTGGACGGTGACCGTCGGATAGGGCTCGACAGCGAACGTGACCGTCTGCGGTGTGAAGTCTGTGTGGAGGTTGAAGCGGCACGAGGTGACGCTGGACGTTGCCGCGCACGATCCTCCGGACCAGCTCACGCTCGTTGCGATGTAGTCCGGTGGCACCGTGATGCTGACCGTGACTGTGCCGAAGGGGGCATCGGTCACCTGGCACGCCCCAGGGTGACTCGTTGTGGACCCGTTTGTCCCCGTCGTGCAGCCAGAGCTGGACAGCAGCACTGTGGAGGGCGCCTTACCCTGGAAGGTTGTGACGGGAGTGCAGCCGATGTTCTCGAAGCTCCCGGGGCCACAGGGGCCCGAGACGATCTCGTTCGGAGGCTCGGTGATGTGGACAGCGACTCCGGAGATGGGCTTCGCGCCGAGTCCGAAGACCGATGTGCCGGGGACTTGGACACCCACCGTGAGGAGGGCGCCGTTCACGATCGGGCACGTGGGCTGGCCTGCTCCCCCACACGTCGACGTCGGCACGACGTGCACTCGGACCATGACGCTGAAGCTCTTGTAAGTGACGAGGATGACAGCCGGCGTCGTCGTGAGTGTGTTGGCTGCGATTTGGACGGCGTTGCCACCTGTTGTGACGACCCCATTCAAGGCGACGGCGCCGGCAGGGACGGGTGTCGTGACGATCGATGCCTGCACGCCTGTCGGTCCGAGCGGGGCCTGGAGCTGGCCGACCGATGTGTCTGTGTAGCGCGCGAAGACGTTCAGGTCGTAGGGTCCGCCGACGTGCTCGTTGACTGTGCACGAGCTTGTGCAGCCCCGCAGCTCTCCAACCGAGATCGCCGTGAGGGTGCAGCCGGGCTGAGTCGGATCCGATGCGCATGTCGTCCGCACGTCGAAGGAAGCGGTTGCTGACGGAGACTCCTCGGCAGTAACCCTCGCGGTACCGAGCGGCGTGGCGTTCGGGACGGTGAGCTCGCAGGAATCACCCAAGCGCGCTGTATTGATGACGTTGCCTGTGCCGTCGAGGCTGCAGTCGACGTAGGCCGTCGACGTGGTCGCGCCGGCGGGAGTGAATGTGAAGTACTCGTATCCTACGCCAAGACCGCTGCCGCTGATGGTGATCACCGTTCCGGGCGGCCCGAAGGTGGGCGTGATGGAGATCGCCGGAGGCCCTTCCATGAAGTAGCGGATCCGGTAGGAGTGCGCTGTCTGGCCTGATCCGATGGTCACCACTGCTGTGACCTCTGCCGGAAGCGTCACCCCTGTCGGTGCCAGCACGGTGAACGTGCACTGTCCGGATGCAAGGGACCCCGTGCCGCTCGTGGTGCAGGTACCTGCCATCGTGGCGGCCACTGGCGCCGTGTTGGCTGTGGCGGCGAACCCGACGCTCACCGGCGCTGTCGCTGGCCCGTTCCTGATCGTCAGCGTCCCGGGCTGCCCGACCGAGCCATGAGCAGTGATTGTGATGCTCGCGATGTGCTCGGTCACGGTGCCGAGCGCGGTGTGTGGTGTCGTTCCGTCGTCGGTCGCCACCAGCGACAGTGCTGTGCCGCAGTAGGGGTACAGGCAGCTGACCCCGAAGACCGCAACGCCTGTCGCGTTGGTCTTGCCTGTGTTCTGGGGGGTCACGTGCGCTGTCCCGACGAAGGAGGTAAAGGCGAGTGTGACGCGGTGTGTCGCCAAGGGCAGTCCGGCGGCGGAGTCGACGGTGACCGTGACGTCGAAACTCGCACCGTCGAGGTTGGTCACGACCGCGGGGTCCGGCGCGGCGACGATCGTGGCGGACTCCTGGCCGATTGCAAACGCCGACGAGACGATGGAGGCCAAGGCCGGGCCGGTGACCGACGCGGTGAGCGTGTAGCCGGTGCCTGCCTCGCTCACCTTGCACTGGAAGCTCGCCGTCCCGTAGGAGACGGTCGCCGATTCACCCGGCGCGCCTTGTGAGCTACAGCTGAGCGCCGCGCCCACCGACCCCGTCCCTGTGGTCAGCGCGAGGGTGACGACGCTGGTCGAGTCTGTCTGGACGACGTTGCCCCATGTGTCAACGACGGAGACCTCCACAGGGAAGGCGACGCCGAGCGACGCACTTTCGGGCTGTTCGTGCCAGGCCAACGCGTGCGGTGTCCCACCGCGGACTGTGACGAAGTAGGAGTAGGCGCTGAGCACCGTCGGCTCGGTCACGTCGGAAGCGACGAGCTGGATGCCCTCCGCCGCGGTCGTCGAGCACCTGAAGGTGGCGATGCCGCTCGCCGCAGCGTGGGTGGTACCTGTTGTGCACAAGAGGGACGCCGCTTTCGGATAGGGGTTGTACACGGCGACGGCGATCTGGTCGGAGCTCGGGGTGACGTTCCCTGTGGCGTCTTCGACCGCGACCGTGAAGCTGAACGCCTGGCCGGCTCGGGCCGTCGCCGGAGGCTCGGCGGTGAAGGCCAGCTGATGGGCGGGTCCTGGTGTGCTCGCACCGGCACCGAGCGTGCCGGCGACGTTCGCGCCGACCGCCGCGACGAGCGCGAGCAGGACCCCTACGGCCCGGTGCCGCGAACGAATGGTCGGTTGCCCGTCGCGTGGGTGAGAGCGCCTTCCCAATCTGTTCTCCCGTCACTCCGCCAGGCCGACCCGCGCCGCAGCCGGGCCGGCCACCACCGCCCAGCGTGACGTCCGGTTGCGCTCGATGCATGGGGGGTGTCCCCCATTTCTTGCAGGACGGGATGACTGCGCCCTGATCCGATCGGCCGTCGATCGTTGCTCACCGCAACCTCTAAAGGGTGAGAGGATCGGCGCACCTCCGCAGGGGCAACCGTGCGCAGGACTTCAACGCTCGCTCTCGGCTCGCCGGCGGAGCAGGCTCAGGGTTTCGACGAAGCCGAGCCACCCCGAGAAGGCGAGCTCGTGGCCCCCGTCGTCGATGCTCATCGACCCGGCGAACGGCTCACCGCCTTCGATGGTGAGCCGCACCACGAGCGCCGTCGCTCCGTCCGTGGCCTGGATTCCAGTCACGGCGGTACTCCGACGGTCCCGAGCCCCGGCGCCGAGCGGCGCCGATGCGGCAGAAGTCGACCCAGTCCCACAGCCCGCCCAGCGTCGCGCCGGAGCGCACACCGGGGCATCGGGCATCCTCCCCATCCTTTAGCAAGCGCCACGGCCGTTGGCAGGCGGCCATCGAGTCCCCACACGATCTGCACCGTTGACGATCCGGGAGCCTGCTGGCACACTTGGTGCAACACGAACGCTTGGATGAAGGGGGGCGGGTGGAGGCCTCCTTCCGTGGCGGTGAGGGTCCGGCGCGCGCGTTGCTCGAACGTGACAGGGCACTCGAGCTCGTCGAATTGGCCCTCAGCTCGGCGCGAACCGGACGAGGCTCAGTCGTCGTGGTCGCCGGGGAACCCGGCCTGGGGAAGACCGCGCTCATCACCGAGACGTGCCGACGCGCGACGGGGCTCACCGTCATGCACACCGCATGCTCGGAGGCCGAGTCGTCGCTGCCATTCGGCATGCTCCGTCGGCTGCTGGGCGATCAGGTGGTCGGCGCGAGCGAGCGAATCTCCGGGGAGACGGCTCGTCGCTCCGCGAAGACGGCTCGTTCGTCCGGGAAGACTGCTCGTCCGTTCGCCGATCCTGTCGACACGCGCCTCGCGCGCTACGACGCCATCGTGGGACATCTCCGCCGCAGCGCGTCCACCCCGCTGGTCCTGGCGGTCGACGACCTCCACTGGTCGGACCCCGACTCGATGGAGCTGCTCTTCCTCGTGTGCCGGAACCTGGGCGACCTCGCCGTCGCGGTGGTCGTCGCCGCGAGACCGTGGCCGCCCGCCGCGCTCGAGCACGCGCGGCTCCTGTCCCACGAGGGCTATGCGGTGGTGGAACGTCTGGAGCCGCTCTCTCTGTCGGCGGGAGCCACCCTGATCGAGGAGCGGCTCGGCCGGCCTCTCGATCCTGCGATGGTGGGGCGCGCCCACGAGTCGTGCGCCGGCAACCCACTTCTGATGGGCCACGTCGTGGACTCGTGGCAACGTGGAGAGGACGCACTCTCTGGCAGCGCCCTCGGTATCGCGGAGCGGCTCCTCCTGCCGCGGTTCGCGGGGGTGGGTGCCGACGCGCTGCGCTGGGCGAGGGCGGCGAGCATTCTGGGCACGCGCTTTGCGCCCGGTCCCGTTGCGGCCATCGCGGGTCAGTCTTCCGCGGTCGGGTTGGCCTCGCTCGAGGCGCTCTGCGCGGCACGCCTCGTGCGAGGGACCGTCGATGGCAAGGCCGAGTTCGTCCATCCGCTGTTCCGTCAAGTCCTCTACGAGGACATGGCGCCGCCGGTCCGCGCGGCGCTCCATGCCCTCGCGTTCCGGGCTTTGGCCGAGCACGGCGCCGGGCCGGCCGAGGCTGCGCCGCATGCCGTGGCCGCGCAGCTGAAGGGCGATCCCGATGCGCTCGCCGCGCTCCGGGCGGCGGCCGCAGAGGCCCTCGCTGCAGGGGCGGTTTCCACCGCCGCCGAGCACCTCGAAGGCGCACTCCGTCTTGCTGCGACACCGGCGCCTGACCTTCTCTTCGGACTGGGGCTCGCCCGGCTGTGGAGCGGCGACGTCGCCGCATCGGAGGAAGCGGTCCGCCGGTACCTGGCTACCGGGCTCGTCGATCAAGACCGGGTGACCGGCCTCCGCCTCCTGGGAGGAGTGCTCCTGGCATCGGCGCGCTTCGCCGACGCCAAAGCCGCCTGGCAGGGCGCGTCCGACCTGGCCTCCCGTTTCGACGCCGGACTGGCGGCGGAAGTGCTCCTGGACGCCACCTTCTGGGGGTGGCTGTTCGAAGGGCCTCGCCTCGCACGGCTCACCACCTGCCGCGTCCTTGACATGCTCGCGGCGTCAGGGACGGAGAGCGATCGATCAGCGCTCCAGCCCCGAGCCATGACCGCCGACGCATACCTGTCGCTCCTCGGCGGCGATGGCTCCGGGCTCGATGCCGTCGCCCGTGTCGCAAGGGAGCAGTGCGTCCTGCCCGGGTCGACTCACAACGTCGGATGGTCCAGGGACCCGCTCTGGGCCTACGCCAACCTCGCAAAGGTCACCGAGCGTTTCGACGACAACGAATGGGCCTACGAGGCAGCTGCCCGGTTGGCGAAGGAGGGCGGGTCGATCCTGAGCTACCACCTCCTGTCGATCACCCAGGCAGACACCATGACGCGGCGCGGCAAGCTGTCCGCTGCCCGATCACTCCTCGAGGGCGCGGCGGAACTGGCCCCGCTTGCACCATTGCTCGCGCCCGCGTTGACCGTCGGCATGGCAGTCATGCACTACGAGCGTGACGAGCTGGACGAAACCACCGCCTGCGTCACCAGGCTCGAGGAGTTGACCGGCCGCACCGGCGAGTCCGTGTACCTGCGGCTGTGGCTGCTCCTATTCGAATGCCGTGACGCGCTGCGGATCGCCCAGCCGTATGCGGCGGTCGCCGCAGCGGAGCGGGCAGCCGACCTCGCCGAGCGTTCGGGCCTGCTCGAGCCGTGCGTGGTCCCCTGGCACGCGTCGGCGATCGACGCACACCTTGCCGTCGGCAACCTGGAGCGAGTGACCGAGCTCGCGAACCTGCTCGACCAGCGCTGCGTTCGACTTCCGTGCCGCGTCCCGAGGGCGGTCGCTGCGGCGGCTCGGGCAGCTGTGGCATGGCGACACGGCCTTTTGGACGAGGCCGACGCGTGGTTCAGCGAGGCGCTCGCCCACCACGAGGCGGTTCCGATGCCGCTTGCACATGCCGAGACGCTGATCGCCTACGGTCGCTATCTCCGTCAGACCCGCCGGGCCAAGGATGCCCGGCAAGCGCTTCACCGGGCGCTCGACATGGTCGCATCGACGGGAGCCCGTCGGTTGGAGCGACTGGCGGCCGGTGAGCTCGCTGCGGCAGGCGGTCGCCGGACCGGACGAGTCCGATCGGTCAGCGAGCTCACGGCTCAGGAGCGGCGAGTCGCTGCATTGGCTGCCGAGGGAATGACCAACGCCGAGATCGCGTCCAGCCTCTTCTTGTCGTCGAAGACGGTCGAACACCACCTTTCCAGCATCTACCTCAAGCTCGGCATCCGATCGCGCCGGGAGCTCATGCGCTCGGCGCGCGGGGGAGCGAGGTAGGCGCGCGTAGTCCGTGGTCCGCCAGGATCACGATGGTGTCGCCCCGGGTCCGCCGCCTCGGGCGTCAGCGCCGGCGCCTTACACCTGAACTGCCAGGTATTCTGCGGCTGGGCCCACTCGGATCCCGCACGGACGGCACGGCACGAGGCGTGAAGTGACGCGGGATCTGGGCCGAAGGAAGACGATGTCCGGCTCCGATGGGTACGGCGGCAACGTAGCGACGCTCGGCGACCGAGCTGGGGGAGACGGGCCGGCACGCGGGTCGCCAACCGCACAGCCCGTACTCGGAGCGGGCCGCTGGCCGAAGGTGGCCGGGCCGCTCGAGCTCGTCGGTCGCAGGGATGAGCTGGCGGAGCTGACCGGCACGCTGGCTGCCGGACACCCCGTCACGCTGACCGGCCTTGCCGGCGCGGGCAAGACCCGCCTCGCCTTGGAGGCGGCCGCACGTTCCGGAGAGCTGACCGACGGAGCGGTCGTGGTGGAGCTCGAAGGGATCGCTCACCCCTCCTTGGTGATCGCAGCCGTGGCGGAGGCGCTCGGCGAGCACGACCTCTTCACCTCACTTCCCGATATCGCACAGACCCTTTGTTCGAGGGAGCTGCTCCTCGTGCTCGACGGCGCCGACGAGGCAGCTGGTGTTGCCGCCA
>JAJZMN010000041.1 GCA_021850345.1 Actinomycetes bacterium
GGACAGATGGACGTCGCGGATCTCGACGATCGGCCGGCGTGCCGGCGCTTGGTGGATGGACGTCATCTCATTCCCTTCGCAGCGCGACCCCGGGGCGGAGCAGCGCGGCGCGTGCGCAGGGGTAGAGGGCCGCGAGCACGCCGATGCTGATCGCGGTGTACAGCCCGGTCCCGACGACGCCGATGGAGTACGTCGACTGCAGGACACCGCGAAGGGACGTGAGGTCCTCCAATGCGGTGGTCAGTCCCCACGAGAGGCCCACCCCGGCGGCTGCCCCGAGGAGGCTGATGCCCACCGCCTCCCCCATCACGAGCGAAAGCAGCCGCGTCCGGGACCAACCGACGGCGCGCAACACGCCGAACTCCCTGATGCGCTCGACAAAGGACAGCAGCATCGTGCTGAGGACGATCGCCACGCCGATGACCAAGGCGATGATCTGTGCCCCGGTCTGCGCCGCTCTGAGGAACACGAGGTTCCGGTCGATGCGACCAAACTGACTGGCGAGCCTCACCGACGCAAGGCTCGGGTTCTCCTCGTCCACGCGTGCCATCACCGCCGACACGCTCGCGCCCGGGTCGACCCGCACGGCGACGAGCGTCACGGTCCCCGGCTTGCGTGTGTTCGCCTGCAGGGTCGTGAGCGGGAACATCGCCGCCGCATTGCCGAACACCTGGTTCACCGAGTAGACGCCCACGACCTTGTAGTCGATCGTGCCGATCCGCACGCTGTCGCCGACTCGCCGGTGCAGCGACTGGGCAGCCTGCCACCCCAGCATCACCTCGTGCGCTGCATGTGCCGCATAGGGACGTCCCGAGAGCACCGCGACGCCGAAGGACTTGAGCTCTGTCGGCTGCACCCCGATCTCGATGAAGACCGGATTTGTCGCGTTGAGGTCCACCGTGCCGACGAGGACACCCACCGTGCTGTGCACACCCCGGATGCCCTCGATGCGATCCACCTGGGCTTCGGTGACGACGCTTGTCAACGCTGTGGCGACCGACTTCTGCGCAACGATGAAATCGGCCTTTCCCATCAACAGCACGTTCGCCGCCGAGCGTTGCAGGCTCTCGGTGACGACGCCGAGCGTCACGACGGCCGTGACGCTGATGGCGACGGCGGCCGCGGTGAGCAGGGTACGCAACCGCCGGGTGGCGAGGTTCCGCAGGATGAGGCCGGCAAAGGTCATGTGCGTCCATTAGGCGCCTTCCGGGAGGGTTCGGGGAGAGTCGAAGGTCCACCTCCGGGTCATCTCGGGACGAAAGTCCCTGTTGGGAACCGTTGCGCACGGTCAGCATGGCGCCATGGCCCACGCCAGCGCGCAGCGACGAGGCGCAGCCGCCGAGGTGGTGCGCTCGCGTCGGTGTTCAGGCGTTGCGACCGCGAAGCGGGAGCTCCCGGATCACCGCGTCCCGCGGCTCGGGACTCTGCACGGGGACGGCGGCGTCCTGGGTCTCATAGCCCACGGCCACCGAGTCGACCGAGAGCCGGAACAGCTCCCAGCGCCGGGTGGCCCACAGGATCGTGCCGGCGGCCAGCACGAGCGGCGTGACCCAGTCGAGAAAGGTCGACGCCACGGCGCCGGACAAGAGATCGGTCGTGCCGCTCGCTGCAGCCACGGCGAGGGCTCCCACCCCCCACGCGACGGTGATCTCCACGTTCACCCTGGCGAAACGGGGGTCGTCGCGGAGCGCGGGCGCCACCAGCGGGACCGTGTACGCCTCGCTCAGCGGTCGCAGCGCGAGGGACCCGAAGGCCAGTGCGCTCAGGCTCGCGACGACGAGCGCCCGCGAGAGACCGACCTGATGGTCCCAGGGCTGGGAGGCGAGCCCCGACACCAAGCACACGGCAAAGAGCGCCATTGCGACTCTCGGCACCAACGCGTACCTGCCGCGCCAGTACGACCAACCAGCGAGCGCCGCCGCGCACACGAGCGCGGCCGCGCCGGCCCAGGCGACGTCGAGCCCCGACCTCCGGTCGATGACGAGAAAGACCAGCCACGGCAGCATGTCCGCGTACGCCTCGGCGTCCATGAGCGCTCCTCGACTTCGTTCCCCGGGAAAGAGAGCCCGAGCGCGGGAAATCCGCCGACTCCCTGCACCGAACACGTCGTTCGACTAACCTCTATCCACAGTAACCTCGCCGGATGCCACCGGCACCTCATGAGCGGAGGGAAAATAATGCACCCCGCACACACTCCTGGAGCGAAACAATGACCGCGCTGATGGAGCCCGCCGCCATCCCTGCAGCCGGTGCCGAGGTGGTCGAGTTCGTCGAGGCGATCGATGCCGCCCAGGCCCTCCTTCGCGCGATCGGAGACCACGCCCTGAGCGACCTCGGCGGCGGGATGACGACGACCCAGCTGCGCCTCCTCGACCGGCTCGAACGGCTCGGCGAGTCACGGCTGATCGATCTCGCCGACGCGCTGTCGATCGCGCCCTCGACGGCCACGCGGCTGTGCGACACGCTCGCCGAGCGCCAGCTCATCGTGCGCCACCGCCGCGGGCGGGACCGCCGAGAGCTCCAGATCCGGCTGACCGACGCAGGCACGAAGCTTCTCGAGGCGGTGCGCCGGCGCACCGTGAACGAGTGGTCGCAGGCACTGGCGCGGATCAGCGACGAGGAACGCCGCCACGTCGTGCGGGTTCTCGGAGACATCTCGTCGCTGTCGCCGGGCTCGCTGTCGCCGGGCGCCGGCCCCACTGCCGAGCCGACGCGCGGCCTCACCGCCTGAAGCCATCGACCCACGGCGCCGGGCGGACCCTTCAGGACGTTCGGCCCTTCACACGCGCTTCACTCGCCCATAGCGTTCGAGCCGTGGGGCATCGAGGGATTGGTGGAGCTGCGGCCAGGGTACGCGGATGCCGTGAGCCCACCGACGGCGGAGGGACGAGCAGAGGCCGCCTCGGATGTCGCTGGTTGACCGCTGCGACGAGATCACCCGTCTCATTGACGATGCCCTGCGAGGCCTCCCCCCGGCGGGAAGTGCCCGCCCGGGGCGCGAGGAGGAGCCGGCCGACGCGACCCGAGCGGTGCAACGCAGCGACGGTCGATGGTCGCAGCGACGAAGCGTGCGGGCGCACGCGGACGTCCGCGACGCGGCGGCCTGAGCGCAAGGCACTCGCCACCCAGCTGGTCGCAGACTGCGAGGCCTTCGTCGCGGAGTTGGAGCTGAGCCTGGTGTCTCGACAGTCGGTCGAGCATCGGGACCGCCGCACGTGGCTCGAGACCGTCCGGGCGGCGCTGCGGTCGCACCGTCGTACCCGGCGATCCTGACGGCGGGAGGCGTGCCAGGGCGTGGCCGGCGGGGACCTCGCACGTAGCGGCGAACCGGTCGCGCACCGCTGGGGGGTGCTCGCCATCCTCGGTGTCAGCCTGCTCGTCGTCAGCCTCGACACCACGATCCTCAACGTCGCGATCCCCGACATCATCCGAACGCTGCATGCGTCCTCGAGCGACCTTCAGTGGGTCGTCGACGTCTACGCGATCGTCTTCGCCGGACTGCTCCTCGTCTTCGGCAATATGGGAGACCGGCTCGGTCGCAAGTGGATGCTCCTCGCAGGCCTCGCCGTCTTCGGTGCCGGTTCCGCGGCCTGCGCCTTCTCCGGCAGCCCGGCGCACCTTGTTGCCGCCCGCGGCTTCCAAGGCGTCGGCGCGGCGGCGATCATGCCGTCCACGTTGTCGGTCCTCACCAACGTCTTCACCGACAGCGGCGAACGCGCCAAGGCGATCGGCATCTGGTCGGGGACGACGGGGCTCGGTGTGGCCATCGGACCGGTCGCCGGTGGCTGGCTCCTCGCCCACTACTGGTGGGGATCGGTGTTCCTCGTCAACGTCCCGATCTGCGTAGTCGGGATCGTCGTCATGCTGTGGCTGGTCCCCAACTCGAAGGATCCCCGCGCCAAGCGCCCCGACGTTGCCGGTGCGGTGCTCTCCACCGGCGGGATGTCCCTCCTTCTGTGGGGCATCATCGACGCGCCGTCTGCGACCTGGACCTCGCCATCGGTCCTCGCCGCCGTGATCGGCGGCGCCGGCGTCCTCGTGGTCTTCGTGCTTTGGGAGCAGCGCAGCGATCATCCGATGCTCGAGCTGGCCTTCTTCCGCTCCGGGAGGTTCACCGGTGCGATCGTCGCGATGGGCCTCGTGATCTTCTCCTTGATGGGCGGGCTCTTCATCCTCACCCAATTCCTCCAGTTCTCCCTCGGCTACAGCGCTTTCGCCACGGGACTTCGCATCGCACCGATCGCGTTGCTGCTCCTCGTGATGTCTCCGTTGTCGATCGCGCTCGACCGCAAGTTGGGCACGAAACCCGTCGTCTTCGCAGGTCTCGGCCTCGTCGCCGTGAGCTTCGGGCTGCTGTCGTCCACCTCCGTCCACGGGGGCTACATGGAGGCCCTGCCGGCGTTCGCCGGGATGGGGATCGGTGCGGGGCTCGCGTTCGCCCCCTGCACCGAGTCCGTCATGGGCGCGGTCCCCATCGAGCGGGCGGGAATCGGCTCGGCCACCAACAGCGCGGCCCTCCAGGTCGGCGGCGCGACCGGGGTCGCGGTGCTCGGCAGCGTGTTGAGCACCAGGTACCAGGACACCCTCTCGCCCGTCCTCTCGCACGCCCATGTCCCAGCAAGCGTCGTGTCGGTCATCGAGGGTTCGCTCGGCGGCGCGATGGCCGTTGCCGCCCAGGCCGGGGGGCACCTGGGCGCCGCGCTGGCGTCGCAGGCCCGCATGGCGTTCACCCAAGGGCTCGATCTCGCCGTGACCGTCGCCGCGTGCACCGTCGGCGTCGCGGCGTTCGCGGTGCTCGTCATCCTGCCGAACCGTGGGAGACCCGCACCTCCGCGCGGTGGTCAAGCTCCGTCGAGCGGACCGGAGGCAGGCGAAGCTGCGAGAACACGGCGAACCGAGCGGGCGATCATGACATCCTCCCGGGCCGTCACGACCACTACCGCGGGGGACGCCCCGCGACGCGACACGAGCCGGTCGGAGAGGGGCGCTCGGCCCGGCCCCCCGTTCGCTTGACCGCCCGTCTCGGGGACGGGGACGCCGAGCGCCCCGAGGCCGGCACAGACGTCTGCTCGCAACCTCGCAGACCCCTCGCCCGCGCCCCCCGTGAAGACGAGCGCGTCGAGGCCACCCAGGGCGACCACCATCGACCCGATCTCCCGCTGGAGGCGATAGACATACGCGTCGTACGCCGCGGCGCACGCCTCGTCGCCCTGGTCAACCCCTTCGATCACTTCGCGCAGGTCCCCCGAGCGCCCGGAGAGGCCGAGCAGCCCGGAGTAGTGCTCGAGGTCGTCTTCTGCCTGATCGATCCCGATGCCGTGACGAATCGCCCAGAGCAGCGCGCCGGGGTCCACGTCGCCGGGCCGGGTCGCCATCACCACCCCGGCCAAGGGGGTGAAGCCCATGGTCGTGTCCACCGAGCGCCCTCCTTGGACCGCGGCCAGGGATGCGCCGGCACCGATGTGCGCGGTGACGAGCCGGGTCGACGACAGCGGGCGGTCGAGCAGCTCCGCCGCGCGCATGCTCGCCCATTGGTGACTGAATCCGTGGAAGCCGTAGCGGCGGATCCCGAGCTCCTCGCGCCAACGCCGAGGCAGCGCATAGGTGGCGGCCTTCGGCGGGAGCGTCGAATGGAAGCTCGTGTCGAAGCAGGCGACCTGCACGAGCCCGGGCCGGCGGCGCATCAACTCGTGAACCGCCGCCAGCGCGGGCGGGTTGTGCAGCGGCGCGAGGTCGGCAAGGCGCGTCAGCAGCTCATCGGAAGCCGAATCGACGACCAGCGGCTCGACGAACTCCGCGCCGCCGTGCACCACACGATGCCCGACGGCGTCCGCAGTCGGTGAACCGTCGAGGAACCGCTCCAGCGCGTCGCCGACGTCGAGGCCGCCGCGACGGCCGAAGGTCTCTTCGGCGAGGAGCTCGTCTCCCGCTCCGAGCAGCGCCAGCTTGAGGCTGCTCGACCCCGCGTTCACGACGAGCACGCGCATCCGCCCACCTTGCCAGAGTCCGGGCTCGGGGTCGCCACCCCCCTATGGGTAGGGTGGCTGCGGAGTGGAGCCTCGGGACCCGGAGTGGCCCCGGAGGATCACGGTCGGAAGGAGCACCTATGGGGCTCGATCAGCTCGACTTGTGGTTCCGCGCTGCGAACTACCTGTCGGTGGGCCAGATCTACCTGCTCGACAACCCGCTCCTCGCCGAGCCGCTCCGCCCCGAGCACATCAAGCCACGCCTGCTCGGGCACTGGGGGACGAGCCCGGGGCTGAACCTCCTGTACGCGCACACGACCCGCTGCGTCGCCGAACGCGACCTCGACGCGATCTTCGTGTGCGGCCCCGGCCACGGCGGTCCCGCGATGGTCGCGAACGCCTGGCTCGAGGGGACCTACAGCCAGCGCTTCCCGCGCGTCAGCCGCGATGGCGAGGGCATGGCCGCGTTGTTCCGCCAGTTCTCGTTCCCCGGCGGCATCCCGAGCCACGCGGGGGCCACCACGCCAGGGTCCATCAACGAGGGGGGTGAGCTCGGCTACTCGCTCAGCCACGCCTTCGGCGCAGCGTTCGACAACCCGGACCTCGTGGTCATCTGCGTCGTCGGAGACGGGGAAGCCGAGACCGGCGCCGCCGCGACCGGGTGGCACTCCAACAAGTTCCTCGACGCCCGCCGCGACGGTGCCGTCCTGCCCGTGCTCCACCTCAACGGGTACAAGATCGCCGCCCCCACGATCCTCGACCGCATCTCGCGCGCCGAGCTCATGGATCTCTTCACCGGGTACGGCTATCACCCCTTCTTCGTGGAGGGCGGGTTCGACGAAGAGCCGCCGGCCGACGTCCATGCGAAGCTGGCTGCGGCGCTCGACGAAGCACTCTCGGAGATCGCGGACATCCAGCTGCGAGCGCGCTCGGGTGCGGCGACGGCCGCGCCGCCGGTACGGGCAGCGTGGCCGATGCTGATCCTCCGAACCCCCAAGGGGTGGACCGGACCTCGGGTGGTCGACGGGATACAGGTCGAAGGGACGTTCCGCGCGCATCAGGTGCCGCTCGCCGAGGTGCGCACCAACCGGGCGCATCTGCACATGCTCGAAGAGTGGCTCCAGCGCTATGGACCGCAGGAATTGTTCGACGACGACGGCGCACCCGTGGACGCGATCACCTCCATGGCACCCAAAGGGGAGCGCCGCATGAGCGACAACCCCCATGCCAACGGCGGCGTGCTCCTCGGCGACCTG
>JAJZMN010000172.1:0-5977 GCA_021850345.1 Actinomycetes bacterium
CGAAGACCTCCACGCGGTTCTTTCCGGCGCCTTTGGCCTCGTACATGGCCATGTCCGCATCTGCCAGCAGGCTCTCGGGAGAGGCGGAGGGATCGGCCGTCGTCGCGCAGCCGATACTGGCGGTCAAGGCGATGGACTTGCCGGCGACCGAGAGCGGTACAGCGACCGCCTTGCGGATGCGGTCTGCCAGGCGGCAGGCGGCCGCGAGGTCGGTGTCTTCGCTCACGACCACGAACTCGTCGCCCCCGAAGCGCGCGACGGTGTCGCAGGCACGCACGGCGCCGGTCAAGCGGTCGGCGACCGCAGCGACGACCGAGTCTCCGAGCGAGTGCCCGAGGGTGTCGTTGACCAGCTTGAAGTTGTCGAGGTCGACGAAGAACACCGAGACGCTGTTGCCGCTGCGACCGAGCCGGGACAGGGCCGTCTCCAATCGGTCTTGGAGCAGCGTCCGGTTCGGCAGGTCGGTGAGTCCGTCGTGCACCGCCTGGCGACGCAGGGCTTCTTCGACGTTGCGCCGGCTCAGCGCGGTGGCGAGGATGCTGGCGACCGTCTGGAAGAAGGCCACGTCGTCAGCACCGAATCGGGCTTGGCGGGGACTGCGTGCGGCAAGCGCCCCGCGCGGTCCGCCCGCCGGAGCGATCGGGACCGCAGCCGCCGCGGCCGAGCTCCCACACGACCGGCTCGAGCCGCACCAGGTGGCAGTCGGGGACGCCGAGCGCGTGTGCGACAGCTGCGTGGATCCGTGCGACGAGGTGCTCCACCCGCCTGCCGCGTAGGGCGACCTTCCCGAGCTCGACAAGTGTCTGCTGCTGGTGAGCTTGACGCCAGAGCAAGGAGAGATCCGTCACGGCGTGCGCGCCTTACGCTCATCCGGCTTGCGGCCGGCGACGGCGCCGCAAGACGAGGAGGAGCGGGCTGCCGAGCCCGACTAGGGCGGCAGCATCGATTGCAGCGAGTTCGAGTGGAAAGCCCGAGGACGCGGGCATCGGCGGCGACGGAGCAAGGCTTGCCTCCTCCGGACCCACCGAGATGTCTCCTGTGAACCGCGAAACGACCCGCGGCATCCCGTCGACGCTGAGCGCGAGCTCCACGTGATAGCAGCCGGCCGCGAGCGGTCGGTCGAAGTACCACGGGTACGCGATGGACGTATGGGGAACGAACATGTCGAGCCGTCGCGCGGCCCGGGCGAGCACCGGCCCCCCTGGACTGCCGCATGCGCGCACGTCCCCGGTGAACGACGGCCTCTCGAGCACCGCGCCGGTGTTCGCCATCGGCACGGACAGCAGTTGGCGAGCGTTCCGGGCGTCGCGAACGCTGGGACGCCCGACCCGCACCCCGGCGCGAGCGGGACCCGGCACGTCGACCACGATCGCGATCACCTCCCTGGAGGTGAGCTGCAGGACCGCGGACGCGCCCGACGTGACCGCCGACCTGCGGGACTCGTCCGGCGACTGGGCGACGATCGCCGTCACGTACTGTCCCGGCGGCATCCGCGGGGGGACCGTGGCAGTGAACGCGATGCGCACGTGGTGGTGGGCGGCGAGGGTGATGTCCGTGGCGGGGAGCCGCACCCACCCGGCGCTCCCGGCGTCGGACGTTGTCGACTGGCCGTAGGCCACGCCGCTCGTCGGGGCGGTGGAGGTGGCCGCGGCATAGAGGAGGTAGTGCGTCTGGAGCGTCCCCGGATTGGTCACGACGACCGCGCCGCTCACCGACGCACCTGGCGCAAGCGTGAAGTGGAAGTAGCCGCCCGGCCCGGGCTGCACCGGGGAGAGCGCCGGTGCAGCCGGACCTGCGGCCGCGGACGCCATCTCTGGCGCCCCCACGAGGAGCATGAGCACGATGCCGCAGAGGACCGCGACGGCACGGGTGCCCAGCCGGAGAAGGGGCCCGACCAGGTCTGTGCCGTGCAGCGGCCCTAGGCCGACCTGCTCACCGCCACCTCGGAAGTCGACCCGCACCTCGGATCCTTACGGGCCTTGGACGATCGAGTACTGGACCTTGGCCGAGTAGGTGGCGGTCCAGGTGCTCGGGTCCGTCTGGATGCGCACGCCGGGCTTCACGAGATACGTGCCCATGCCCGTGCCCTGGGCGGCGGAGAGGAACTTCACCGCACTCCCGAGCTGATCGACTGTGGCGCGTGTTCCGGTGACCAGGGTGTTTGTCCCGACGAGGGTGGGCGGTGTGCTCGAGGTCCCGGTCTGCTTGGTCACCGACCCGGCGGCGCTGTCGAGCGAGAAGGCTGTGGCGCTCTCCGTGCCCACCTTGATCCGGTACTCGGCTCCCGACGGGTACGCCTTGCCGGAAGCGAAGTCGATCTTGACGCCGAGGGTGCCGATCGTGGCCGGTGTCCCGTTGGTCGCGGTCCCGGACCCACCCGTGTTGCCCGCAGTCTTCGTGTTGGAGGTCCAGGTATAGGGCGTGAAGGTTGTGGACCCGCCTGTGCTCACGGTGACCGTGTACTCGACCCCGTCCGCCGTGCCGGTGTAGGAGAAGGCGCCCGCTGTCCCGAGCGCGGCTGCGGTGCCGCCTACCTGCGTCCACTTGCCCGTGTAGGTGAGGTCGCTCACCGCGACGGTCCCGTTCCAACCTGTCCCCGAGCCGGTCGTGTCGCTCCATGTCGCTGCCGGCAGAACGCCAGTGGCGCTTCCTGCGACCGGGACCGAGATCGTCTCCGGCGTGGTCGTCCCGATGGAGAGCGAGCCCGCCGTCGCCGCCATGCTGGTCGTTCCCGTCCCTGGTGTGGCGGCGAGCGCGACGGCCGTCGGCCCCGCTGCCACCGCGACGATGCCCACCGATGCGCCGATCGCCAACCGACGTCGGGTGCGTGCGGACACGATCCTGCGCGCCGCGCGCGCAGCCACTCTTCTCTCCATGCTTCCCCATCTCCCTTCCCGCACGAGTCGCGACAGCGCCCGCGCTTCCCCTTTACACGTTGCCGGCCGGCGCCGCGCTGCGGCGTGGGGACCGGCGTCCCCGTGGGGACCGGCGTCCCCTGTGTCGTCCTCATCGAGAGGACGCACTCACTCTGCGATGCGGGCTGCACTCCGTCAATGCTCCGAGCCGGCGATGTGACACAACGTCTACTCGCTCGTGACATCGCGCCCAATCGGGTCTCTCTTGCTACGATCCGAAATCACGCAGTGACGTTGATCATTGGTCCGACGTAGGAGTGGGGAACCGTTGATGGACCCGGGGGACCGCGACCCGGTCTTCGAATACCGAGCGCTTGCGGAGACGGTCGGTCAGACCGAACTGCCGTTCGCGCTCTGGGAAGCGCCCTCGGCGACGATCCGCCTCGTCAACCGCGCGTTTGAAGAGCGAGTCGGCGTGGAGGCGCACCAGCTCGTCGGACGCCCATGGCCCGAATGCTGGCATCCGCGTGAAGCGGCACTGGCCTGTGCGACTGCAGTTGCGAGGGGAGCGGTCGAGGCGCTGTGGGCGAAACGCCGGATCGAGCACCATGGGAGCACAGAGCGCGTCTGGGTCTGGGTGCGCCGGGTGATGCTCGGGAACATGGTCGGAGGGCTGACCGTCATCGTTCCCGACGTGGACCTGCACAGCTTCGAGCGTGACGGGCGGACAGACTGGCCCCACTCGATCTGCATCGCGACCGGAATCGCCGACGAGCGATGGCATATCCAGCACGCGAGCGCAGAGCTCGAAGAGATCACGAACGTCCCGGTCTCTGCGCTCATCGGCCGACCGTTGGGCGATGTCGTCGGCTTTTCGGGCGGGGAGCCCGTCGCTCGTCGACGCGTGGCGTCGTGGACCGGGATGTCCGAGCAGGTGACGGTACGGCGCGTTGGGGACAGACCCGTCGTCGCGTCGTTTGCCTGTGCTCCTTTGGAGGATGCTCTCCATCGACGTACCTTGTTCGCGATCATCGCGGAGGTGCCGGCACCCGACGCCGCTCGAGCCGATGAGCTCGAGCGGCATCTCCGGCGGATCGGTGCCGAGCTGCGTGCAGCGGGTGTCCTGGACAAGATGGACGCGCTCTTCGACCTCGTGGGGTCCGCCACACTCGACGGCCTCACCACGCGTCAATGGGAGATCCTCGGTCGTCTCCGGCAAGGGGAGCGGGTTGCGTCCATCGCGAGCCACCTTTACCTCAGCCAAAGCACGGTGAGAAACCACCTCTCCGTCATCTTTCGCAAGTTCGGCGTCCACTCGCAGGCAGAGCTGATGGAGCGACTCCGACGCTAAGGCGCTGTGCGGCGTGGAGCCGCGCGCGCGACGTCCTGCCGTCCTCGAGCAAGGTTCCGGCCGCCGGGCACGGAGCAACCTGAGTACGCTGGCCGATGGTCCGCAGGTCCGCGGTCCGCGGTCCGATGGTCCGCAGGTCAAGACCGTCCGCCTGGTCGCAGCCGACGCAAGGGGGTGTTTGTGAGCGAGACAGTGCCGTTCACCTTTGGAGCGATCGTGAGTTGCCGTGACGGCGCGTGCGGGGAGCTCCGGCGTGCGGTCGTGGACTCGACCACGTACACGATTTCTCACCTCGTCGTCGAGGCTCCGCACGGGAAGCCCAAGGGCCGGATGGTGCCGATCGACCTCGTCGAGACCACCGCTGGAGGAGATGTCCGCCTCCGCTGCACGCTGGCCGATTACGAGTCGCTCGACGAAGCCGAGCAGAAGGACCTGCGGACAGAGATGACGCTGGACGTGGAGTCTCAACGCGCGGAGGTGCAGACAATGTCCAGACTGGTCGGGCTGCACTTCGACTTCGGCATGGGGCTCCGCCCGGCGCGCAGAGCAGTCACGGAGGACAACATCCCCGAAGGCGAAGGGGAGATCCTCCAGGGCCAGCATGTCCACGCCTCCGACGGCCCCGTGGGTCACCTCAAAGGAATTCGCGCCGATCGGCTGGACCACAAGGTGACGTGCCTCCTGCTCGACGAAGGACACCTGTGGGGCGAGAAGGAGGTAGCGATCCCGATCGGCGCGGTGAAGTACGTCTTCGACGACGGCGTTCATCTGCGCCTCACGAAGAAAGAAGTGGGCGACCTGGCTCCGCTGGCGGGTTGATCTCGGCCGGGTGACAGCCGCCCGCGAGCCAGGCGCGCCGATCGGTGCTCCCCACCCGACGTGCCTGGACCGTTGGTCGGACGATGGCCGTCCCGGGGGCGCGCAGCATTGCTGGCGAGGAATGGCGCTGCCCGTCCCGGCGTTCCTCCTGGCGTGGTGACGTCGATCCCGCCGAACGCAGTGACCGTCTACTGGCGCCCGGGTTGCCCTTGGTGCGCAATGTTGCGAAGTGGGCTCAGACGGGCGGCCATTCCCACGACTGAGGTCAACATCTGGGAGGATCCCGAAGCTGCTGCGACCGTCCGGGACGTCGCAGGCGGGAACGAGACGGTCCCGACGGTCATCGTCGGCGACGCGGCCCTCGTCAATCCGTCGGTCGACGACGTGCGCAAGGCCTTGGCCGCAGCCGGTGTGGTCGTGGAGACACGTTCCCAAAGGGCACGTCCGGCGCGACCTCCCTGGCTCCAGCGGCTGCGGAGACGGGTTGGCGCCAGATCGCCATCGCGCGGAGGGGCCGCCGTGCGCGCCGTTTGGAACGAGACCGTGCTCGCAGAGTCACCCGACACGATCGTCGTCGAAGGAAACCATTACTTCCCGCCCGACTCGGTCGACTGGGACCACCTCGAGGCCAGTGACCGCCACACCACGTGCCCCTGGAAGGGACGGGCCAGCTACTACAGCGTGGTCGTCGACGGCGAGCGGAATCCTGATGCGGCGTGGGTGTATCCCGATCCGAAGCCGGCGGCCTCCGAGATCGCCGGCCGTCTGGCCTTCTGGCACGGGGTGCGGGTCGAGGGACCCGACTGAGGCTTCGGCGTGGAAGTCGCGGAACGTCGCGCGCCATTTGCGGCCGACCTTACATGCGTGACTGCGCAACTACGCAATTACCCCTATACTCCCCGACATGTTGCGTCCTGAAAGCTGGACCAGCCCAGCGGGTGGAAGTCCCGTC
>JAJZMN010000172.1:5987-7124 GCA_021850345.1 Actinomycetes bacterium
AGCGTAACCATGTCAAGAAGACCGTCGGTGAGCTGTATGCGGGAAAACCGCACGTACAGATCGAAAGGGGGATGGGGAACCGGGCTCGCAAGAGCACCGCGCCCCTGACTACCAATGGCCCCAGCGGCACCGACGACCAAGAAGGCACGCGTGCCTCCTGACGAGACGTCCTTCCGGCTGCACGCCGAGCTGTGCAAGGTTCTCACCGACCCCAAGCGGCTGCTCTTGATCGACGCGCTCCGCCACGCTGACCGCTGTGTCGGGGAGCTCGCCGAGCAGATCGGCATGAGCTTGCCCAACGCCAGCCAGCACCTCTCGGTGCTGCGCCACGCAGGACTTGTGGCGGCTCGGCGGGAAGGGACGACCGTCTACTACCGGCTGGTGGAGCCCCGCATCGCCGACGCCTGCGACATCGTGCACGAGATCGTGGTCGACCGCAGCACCGGCGCCAGCCGTGGCGATGGCCGATGACCACGCGAGGCAAGTCCAAGGAGGTTCGCTGATGTCCGCCACCCCGACCCGGCACCGCGTGCTGGTGTTCACGACGCCGACCTGCCCGTGGTGCCAGCGGGCGAAAGGTTACCTGCGGAGCCAGGGCGTGCCGTTCAAGGAGATCGACGTTTCACGCGACCAGAAAGCAGCAGCCGATCTCGTCCGACGCACGGGGCGGATCGGCGTGCCGGTGATCGAGATCGACGGGCGCCCGATCGTCGGGTTCGACCAGCCGCAGATCGACCGGCTGCTCGGACTCCGCACGCGGGTCTGACCCTGCTCCGCCCGAACGGCGGCAAGAAGCCAGGCAACACGCCCGGCAAGAAGCCCCGGCAAGAAGTCATGGAAAGAGATAGCGAAAGCAAAGGAGAAGGACACATGGTGATGGAGCGAGTGGAGCCCCTCGGCGCCCGGGTGCTTGTGCGGGTGCTGGAAGACGAAAGCGTCACGTCGAGCGGACTGGTGATCCCGGACACCGCAAAGGAGAAGCCCCAGCGCGGTCTCGTCGTCGCCGTCGGTGACGACGAGGACCTGATCAAGGTGAAGCCCGGCGACCGTGTGCTCTACCCGCGCTACGCCGGCACCGAGGTGCGCATCGGAGGCGTCGACCATCTCGTCGTCGACGCGACCGAGCTGCTTGCCGTC
>JAJZMN010000276.1 GCA_021850345.1 Actinomycetes bacterium
GAACGCGGCGATCGACAAGTCGCTCATGGAGACAGGCACGATCCCCGGATTGCCGACGACCACCGCCACGACACCCACAACTCCGACGACCACGGCAGGACCGCCGGCGCAGATCT
Organism: Actinomycetes bacterium; assembly: GCA_021850345.1. The sequence continues at coordinate 117 of JAJZMN010000276.1, forward strand.
CCGACGGCTACGGCACCTTCGACGCCATGGACCTCGCCGCAATGACGATCGGCGCGACCGCGTCCAAGACAGTGCCTCTCAGCATCGACGCGGTCGAGTACTACAACCAGATCATCGGTTTCCCCCCATCGACCGTTCCGACAGGTACCGCTCCGTCAGGTACCGCCCCCTACAAATCGCCATGGGGCCTCACGTTCGTCACGGCAAAGACGACAACAGGACAGGTTGTGACAGGCACGCGTCGGTACGTGGACTACACAAGGTTCACCTACAACCGCTCGACGTTCTTCCCCGGCAGCGTCACCTGGCTCACAGTGCCGACCCTCACCTGGAAGGTCACACGAATCATCACAAAGGTGCCCTTCCACGACCTCGTGCCGGACGACACCTCCACGCCGCTCACCGGCGTGACGGCGTTCGCGCAGCTCGCCGACGACGTCCGGTCGCTGTGCAACTTCATCCCGGACAACACCTTCATCCCAGGTTTCTACATGGACCTGCCCTTCCAGGACACGTACACGGCACAGGAGGCGACGATCCACAACCCCGCCGTCAGCCTCGGGACTCTGCCCGCCAAGGTCATCGAGACGAGTCCCTTCACCGTCACCGCGCAGCTCCTCAACCCGTTCGCGGGTACGACGATCAGCCACGCTCTGCTCCACATCACGATCACCGCACCCGGGACACTCACAACGAGCGGCGTGACCGCGACCGCGACGACAGGCCAGTCGGTCACATTCAGTGCGCAGAACCACACGCTGACGGGCTCGTGGGGCCCTCCGCCGGGCTTTCTGGTGAATCCCGGCTACAACCAGTCGACTACCTTCAGCGTCACCGTCGCGACAGGCGCGCCGACGGGAACGTACACAATCACCCTCGACCTCGTGACAGTCACAACGCCCACGACGGTGCTCGCCACTGACTCGGGCACCGTCACAGTGCTCCCCAACGTGACGTCCGTCTTCTGGGGAGACAGCGTGCCCAGGCTCATCACGCAGGGGACACCGGCGCCGATTCCGCTGCAGGTCTACTCGCCCACAGGCACCACCTTTGGAACAGCGCTGTTGGACCTGACGGTGTCGGCCCCCGAGCCGCTCGCGGTCGGTAACGTCCACGTCTACGGGAGCACCGGCACTGCCATGGTGGCGATGCCGTTGACCGCGAATGTCGAAGGTCAGCTCGAGGTTACTTGGACGGCGACGCTCGAGACCGGGTTCAATCCGTTGACGTGGTACGTCAGCGTCGCCACAGACGCGCCACCCGGCACGTACACCTTCGGGGTAGGTACCCATGGCGGCAGCACCGTCACAACGTTCACAGCGCTCGTCGTCGCCTCGGAGAGCAACAGCAAGGGGAGCGGCGGCACAAACGAGGGAGGCAGCGGCAGCGGAGCGAAGACGATCACCAGCCCGGCCAGCAAGACCTTCTACGTGTCGCGGTCCAACACGTTCAGTGTGACGACGACCGGGACTCCGATCCCGACGCTCGCCGAGGAGGGTACCTTGCCGGCAGGAGTGACGTTCACCGACAACCAGGACGGCACGGCCACGCTGGCCGGGACGCCGACGGCAACGGGTGTCTACCCGCTGACGTTCACCGCTGAGTTCGACGCCTCCGACATCGTCACCCAGACATTCACCCTGACGGTGGCGGCACCCCTCACGACAACCACGGCCACCAAGCTCGTCGTCACCAACGAGCTACCGGTGAGCGTTTCTGCGAACCGCATCTTCACCGTCAAGGTCTCGATCGAGAACGGGGCCGGTGCCGTGCTCACGACAAAGGCGACAACGGTGACGCTGGCCATCAAGAGCGGCAGCGGCACGCCCGGGGCTTCCCTCACCTGCAACGGCGGGACCGCCAAGGCTGCGGCGACAGGGGTGGCCGGCTTCTCCTGCAGCATCGACAAGGCAGGCACGGGCTACGTGCTCACCGCGTCCGCGCCGGGACTTACGTCGGTCACGACCAGCGCGTTCACCGTCACCGCGACAAGCGGGAGCTTCGCTCGGATCTACGGCACGGACGCCATCGCAACGTCGATCGAGATCTCGGACGCGGAGTTCCCGGCTGCCGGCTCAGCCTCGGCGGCGGTGCTCGCCAGCAGCAGCGACAAGTCGTTCTCCGACGCCTTGGCCGGTGGGCCGTTCGCGGCCTATGAGCACGGTCCGCTGCTCCTCACCTCGGGTGCGTCGGTGCAGTCGGCGCTCGACACAGGGACCAAGTCGGAGATCGAGCGTGTGCTGCCCCCGGGCGCCACGGTCTACGTGCTCGGGGGCAACCTCGCGCTGAGCCCGGCGATCGACGCGACGCTCGAGAGCCTGGGCTACCACGTCGTCCGTGAAGCGGGGATCACCCGGGACGACACCGCCTACGAGATCGCGGTCCAGATGGGCAGCCCCAACGTGATCTTCGAGGCCACCGGGACCAGCTTCTACGACGCGTTGTCCGCCGTGCCTGCCGCGATCGCCAACCACGGTGCCATCCTCCTCACCGACGGCACGACCCAATCGGCACCGACCGCGACGTACATCGCCGCCCATCCCGGCGCCACCCGTTACGCAGTCGGCGGCCCACTCGCGGCGTACGGGGCGGACCCCGGGGCGATCCCGGTGTACGGGACGACCCTCTTCGACACCTCGGCTGCCGTCGCCGCCAAGTTCTTCCCCGCGGCGTACGTCTTCGGCGTGGCCACCTCGGTCAGCTTTGCCGATTCGGTGAGCGGCGGGGTCTACATGGCGACCGGCGGTCGCTCAGGTCCGCTGCTCATCGTGAACCCGAGCCCGCCGCTGTCCACCGCGTACACCTCGTACCTGGCCGGCCTGGACACGACAACGACGGCAACGGTCGTCTTCGGCGGACCGCTTGCGGTCGCGGCCACAGTCGGGAACGCGATCAGAAAGGCCATGGGGTGAGGCGCGGGCCGCGCCCCCTCGGCGAAGGAGCCCGTACCGAGAGGTCGGGCTCCTTCGCTTTCTCCCGGTAGGTACCGTTGCACACGGCGCTGAGCGCGCTGTTGGCGCTCGGAGCCGCCGCGCTGTTCGGCGCGTCCACCGTGATCCAGCAGACGGCTGCACGGTCCGAAGAAGGCGTCTCTCTCGTCGGCGTCAAGGTGGTGCGGCGGCTGCTCCATCGGCCGCGGTGGATCGCCGGCGTCGCCCTCTCGGGCGTCTCCTTCGGCGTGCAGGCCCTGGCCTTGGCGTTCGGTCCGCTTGTCCTCGTGCTCCCGATCGCGGCGACGGACCTGCTCTTCGCGATGCCGATCCTGGCGTACAAGCGTCACGTCCGGCTCCGTGCCACCGACTGGCTGGCAGCCGCGCTGGTGGCCGGCGGGATCGCGACGTTCCTCGTGCTTCTGCCAGGCTCACCCGGGCGGGCAGAGCCGCACCTGTTGGACTGGGCGTTGGTGCTCGCCGGCGTCGGGAGCGCGCTCGCCGTCATGTTGCCCCTGGCGCTCCGACGCAAGGCGGTCGGCAGGACGGCGTTCCTCGCCGCCTCCGCAGCAGTGGTGTTCTCGCTCGTCGACGCGCTGTCCAAGGCATTCGTGGGATCGCTCGGGACGCACGGCGTGGCTGCGCTCGCACGGTGGGAGCCCTGTGGCCTCCTCGTGGCCGGTGCCGTCGGGATCATCCTCGGGCAAGGCGCGTACCGCTCGGGATCTCTCCTCGTGAGCCTTCCGATCATCGACTCCGTCGAGCCCGTCGCCGGGGTGCTGATCGGGGCCACCGCGTTCGGCGAGCGGGTCGCGCCATCGTTGGGGATTCTCGTGCTGCAGCTCGCGGCGGGACTCGTGGCGGTGGCGGGGATCGTGATCCTCGACCGGTCACCCCTGATCTCGGCGACGTGACCCGAGCGGGGCCGGCGCGAGCGGGGCTGGCGCGAGCGGACGACGGCGCGAGCGGACGACGGCGCGAGCGGACGACGGCGCGAGCGGACGACGGCGGAAGCGGACGACGGCGGAGGGAATTCCCTGACTTGTGACCTCCGCCCCTTCGCCCGGTAGGCGCCCTGCGGCAACGGTGGGAGTGGGGGACGTCGCGGGAGGTCGCGCCGCATCCCGAGCGCGCCCGGCCCGACGGCACGAGTCGAGGAGGTCGAGGACATGGCTGAAGTGGACGACGTGCAGCACAAGGCCGCATCGGCTCACCCGTGGTACCGGAGATGGCAGGCATGGGCCGGCGGGATGCTCGCGCTGGTCGTCGCCGCCGCCGGTGTGGCCGCCGGGCTCGCCGCGACCTCGACGACCGGCAACGGAACGGGCACGGGCACGACACCGGCTCCCGCCACGACGAGCAACGTCGCTGCGGCGCTGACCACGGCCACGACCGTCGAGCGGGAAGCGAAGGCCACCTATGACGCCGTGCTCACGAAGTTCGGCGACGTTCAGCCGTTCTCGACGGTCTCGGACGCAGAGGGACAGCACCTCGCCACGCTGGCCGATCTGGCCTCTCGCTACGGTGTCTCCCTACCCTCCGGGTCGCTCTCCGGCGAGACGGCGCCGACGACGCTGACGGCGGCGTGCGAGGTCGGCGTGGCGACCGAGGAGAACCTCGTCTCGACGTATGCGCAAGTGCGCGCTGAGGTCTCGGCATACGCCGACCTCACCCAGGCGTTCTCCAACCTCCAAGCCGCAGAGCGCGACAACCACTTGCCGGCGTTCGAGCGTTGCGTGAGCTCCGCCACACCGACATCGTCGGGACCTCTGCCGGCGCCGGCAACCGAGAGCAGCGCCGATGTCGCCCTCACCACGGCGTCGACCGCCGAGCAGGAAGCCAAGGCGACCTACGACGCGGTGCTCGCAAAGTTCGGCGACGTCCGACCCTTCTCGACGGTCTCGGACGCAGAGGGACAGCACCTCGCCACTCTGGGAGGCCTCGCGGCGCGTTACGGCGTGTCCCTGCCCTCCGGGCCGTTCAGCGCCGCGACGGTCCCCTCCACCCTGACGGCGGCGTGCCAGGCTGGCGTCGCGACCGAAGAGAACCAGGTGTCGATGTACGCCCAGCTCCTCTCGGAGGTGTCGGGGTACACCGACCTCACCCAGGCGTTCTCCAACCTTCAAGCCGCCGAACGCATCCACCTGATGGCGTTCGAACGCTGCGCCTGAGGGGTCTGACGCCCGTCGGTGACGTGGCCGGCAAGAGAGCCTGCGCGCCGGGCCGTGCGCCGGGCGGCGCGCCTCGGCGCTTTGCGACGACGACCGGGAGTCCGCCCGCCAACGACGTAGCGTGACGGGATGCGGCCGCTCGAAGCAGTCTCACCGGACGAGATCGACCTCTCGGCGCTCGAGTTCTGGGCGAGGCCTCCCGAGGAGATCGAGGGTGCCTTCCTGGCGCTCCGACGCGAGCGGCCGGTCGCGCACTTCGCCGAGAGGGACCTCCGCGACCGATCCCCGCACATGCCACCTCCGGGCCCCGGCTACTGGGCGGTCACGCGCCACGCTGACGTCGTCGAAGCGAGCCGGCACCCCGAGGTGTTCCGTTCCGGGCAGGGCGCCGTGAGCATCATCGACATGCCTGAGCCGATGGTCGAGTACTTCAGCGGGATGATCTCGACGGACAACCCGCGCCACGCGCGGCTCCGGCGGATCGTCGGGGCGGCCTTTTCGCCCCGGGTGGTGCGTTCGGTCGAGACGCTCGTCCGTGATCGGGCTCGTGCCATTGTCGACGAGATCTGCGAGAGAGGTACCGGCGACTTCGTGACCGATGTCGCCGCCCCGCTTCCGCTCGGCGTCATCTGCGACATGATGGGAATACCCGAAGAGGCGCGCGACGCCGTGTACCGCTGCTCCAACGTCATCTTGTCCGAGGGTGACGAGGAGTTCGTCCCCGACGGCTCCGATCCGATCGAAGCCTTCCTCCAAGCGGGAGCCGAGCTCACCGAGCTGATGCACGAGCTCGGCGACGCTCGCCTGTCACACCCGACCGAGGACCTCACGACCGCTCTGGTCACGACGAACGTCGACGGGGAATCGCTCACCCATGCCGAGCTGGCGTCCTTCTTCATCCTCCTCGTCGTGGCGGGCAACGAGACCACCCGCAACGCCATCGCCCACACGCTGTGGCTGCTCAGTGAGTATCCGGACCAGCGGAAGACCTGGCAAGAGGACCTCGAGCGGGTGACGCCGCTCGCGGTGGACGAGGTCGTGCGATGGGCTTCCCCCGTGACGTGGATGCGACGCACCGTCGCATCGCCGACCGTGCTCGGCGGTCAAGAGCTCGACGCCGGCGAGAAGGTCCTCCTCTTCTACCGGTCGGCCAACCGCGACGACGCAGTGTTCGAGGAACCCTTCCGATTCGACGTCCGGCGCGCGCCGAATCCCCATGTCGGCTTCGGCGCGGCCGGTCCGCACTTCTGCCTCGGTGCCCATCTCGCCCGACGCGAGATCGCAGTGATGTGGCGCGAGCTCTTCACGCGACTTCCGGACATCCGGGCGGCGGACGAGCCGACGCGCCTCCTCTCGACGTTCGTGAACGGCATCAAGCACTTACCCTCGGAGTGGACGCCAAGGCCGAAGCCATCGCGGCAGCCTGCGGGTGCCGGCTACCTCTGAGCCGCTTGCGGCACGTCGGGCGTCCAATAGCTGACGGGCTCCAGGCCCCGTTCGGCTCTGGCCCGGGCGAGCAGCTCAGCCACCAATCTGGCCTTCGCCGCCACGTAGACGTCCATGTCGCCCTGCGCGAGCTCCACGTTGTCCCGCTTCAGGGCCGCGTACCGGCGGCGGGCGTCGGGATCGGCTCTCAGAAGGTCGCGCAACAGCACGTGGTCGAGGTGGGCCCTGTCGTGCTCCACGACCAGGTACAGATGGTGCCGCGGCAGATCGGGCTGCGCAGGGTTCTTGAACGTCTGGCGCCCTTCGACGCCGAGGTCGCCGACCCACACGTAGCCGAGGACCCGCAACGCGTCGATCACCGGTCGAACGTTCGACGAGTCGGCGACCACGATGTCCAGGTCGATGATCGGCTTGGCCGCGAGGCCGCGCACCGACGTCGAAGA
>JAJZMN010000141.1 GCA_021850345.1 Actinomycetes bacterium
GTACGACCGCATCGCGCAAGCCATCGAGACCGGGATGCCGTTCGCATCGACTCTTGATCCTGTCCCAGGCCACGGTCCTCGTCACCAGCCGCTCCCGTGACGACCGTCTACCAGCGCAACGCACCGCGCCTGAGGGAACTGCTCTCCTTCCTCGACGCACAAGTCGCGCCGACGCCGAAAGATGAGCTGTTCGCCCACGTGAAGGCCGCCTTCCCTCCGGAGGGCGACGAATTGGACACGGTGAGCGATGGAACGCCGCGATGGATGAACGACCTGTACTGGCAGACGACGAACCTCGTCAAGGCCGGGTGGATGACCAAGGACGGGCGCGGCACGTGGTGCAGCACCGACGAGGGCCGGAAGGCCTTGAACGACTTCACCGATGCACTGCAGTTCCAGGAGGAAGCGGTCCGCAGGTACTACGAATGGCAAGAGGCGCAGAAGGCGGAACAGCGTCGAGCATGGCTGGTGCGTGGGTCGTCGGTCCGTGGTGCAAACGTCGTTCACGAATGGCTCGAGAGCGGCTGGGTGAGCATTTCCGCTTCTCAGTTGCGGTCCATCGAGCCAGGCATTTCCCCCGACGATCTTGCAGCGGCTGCGCGAGAGGATTACGACCACTTGAAGCACCAAGAGCTCAAGTCCAAGGTCGACGAGATCCTCACCTTCGTGGTGAGGATGACTCCCGGCGACATCATCCTCACCACGAGCGACGAGCGCATCTACGTCGGCGACATCACGGGCGACTGGACCTGGCAACGGTCCGAGGGGGGGCGCAGCAATCTCCGACGAGCTGTTGACTGGCGCAACAGCGACGCGCCCATCGACTTCGCCGAACTGCCACCACCGCTCCCCGCCAAGCTCGCTTCGGGAGCGACCGTCGTCGACCTCACCTCTGAGATCGACCTGATCGACAACCTCGCCGCCCTCGTCGCCACGTCGACGGACGCCGCAGGTGCCGAAGCGCCGCCGCCTACCGCCTCCCTGGCGCATCCGAGCCCGGCGCTGGCAGAGGAGCTGTTCGTTGCTCCGACATGGCTCGAAGGTGTGCGCGACCTGCTCGCCGAGCGCAAGCAGGTCATCTTCTACGGGCCGCCGGGAACCGGCAAGACCTACCTTGCCCGGAAGTTGGCCAACGACCTCGTGGGTCCTGAGCAGGTGAAGCTCGTGCAGTTCCATCCCTCGTATAGCTACGAGGACTTCTTCGAGGGCTACCGCCCGATCACCGGAAATGGCGGAACGATTGCGTTCGAGCTCCGTCCCGGACCGTTACGGCAGTTGGTCAGCCGCGCAGTCGAGCACCGTGACCAGTCGTTCATGCTCATCATCGACGAGATCAACCGAGCCAACCTCGCCAAGGTTTTCGGCGAGCTCTACTTCCTCCTCGAGTACCGCGACGAGGCGGTGGACTTGCTCTACTCGGCGGGCGACGAGCAGTTCAGCCTCCCACCCAACATCTTCCTCATCGGCACGATGAACACCGCTGATCGTTCGATCGCCCTCATCGACGGCGCGATGCGCCGGCGGTTCGCGTTCGTCGCACTCGATCCGAGAACCGAGCCCACCCGGTCCCTCCTTCGACGATGGTCGGAGTATCACAGACTCCCCACGCTGGCTGCCGACATGCTGGACGAGCTCAACTGCCGGATCGACGATCCCGACTTTCAGATTGGCCCCTCCTACTTCATGCGGACGACGGACGAGGACGCCTTCTCCGATGCACGGCTGGCGCGAATCTGGTCGGCCGACATCCAGCCACTGCTCGAGGAACACTTCTACGGCCAGTGGGACGCGGTCGCCTCCCGGTTCACCCTGCCAAGCATCCGCAAAGCCGTAACCGTGTCGCCGGGCGAAGAAACCGATTGGGGCGCCGTGGCTTCCGACACCAATCCGCCAGGGACCCCCGCTGTCACCGTTTTCGATGAGTCGTCGATCAGCCCTACACCGTGACCGAGTTCATCCTGCAAGAGAGCGGACCGCCCGTCGAATGCAGGCTCGATCGCCGCGTCGTAGAGGCCCTCGTTGCCGTCGGTGCAGCGTCGGTCGCCCCGCTTGGACTCGATCGCTGGTCGTTGCGAGCTGCGGGCAAGGTGGGCGTCGTTCGACTGGGTGACCTGACGGTATGGGTCAAGCCCAAGATCACCATCTCTCGCTTGCTGTGGCTGCTCGGATGGACGCGCCGAGCCGTCTTCGACGCTCCCGGCCCGGTGGCGTTGCAGGAAGCCGACGATCTCGTGGTTGTCATCGCCGAGGCATTCTGCGGTCAAGCGGAGAAGGCAGTGCGGACGGGGGTGCTCCAGGGTTACCGGAACGTAGAGAGCAGCGAAGCAGTCCTCCGAGGACGACTACGCGCCAGCGATCAGCTTCGCCGGCGATTCGGGATGGTCGTGCCGCTGCTCGTTCGCTTCGACGACTTTCTGATCGACATCCCAGAGAACCAAGTCCTGAAGGCGGCCGCCTCCTACCTCCTCACTCTTCCCGGTCTGAGCCCTTCGATTCGCGCAAGGCTCCGGGCCCTCCGCGGTCTGCTTGTCGAGGTGACCGACCTCTCCTCGAGGAGCCAGCTGCCCGCGTGGCACGCCACCCGGCTCAACGCTCGATATCACGACGCGCTTTGGCTCGCCAAGGTCATCCTTGCTGGGCGCTCCGTCGACCACCAGCCTGGCCAGCTTCGCCTCGATGGATTCCTGATCAACCTGTACCAGGTGTTCGAGGATTTCGTCACCGACACTTTGGGCCAAGTACTCACGCGGATTGCCGGACGCTGTCAGGCCCAAGACCACCACTCCCTCGACGATGGCGGGCTCATCGACATTCGCCCGGACCTCGTATGGAGAATCGGCGGCCACGCCGCAGCGGTGATCGACGCCAAGTACAAGGCGGAGAAGCCAGCCGGCTTCCCCCAGGCCGACCTGTACCAGGCTCTCGCGTACGCCACCGCGTACGGCCTCAACGAAGCGCACCTGGTGTACGCCGCTGGCAACGAGGTGGCCCAGGGATGGACCGTTCGTCACGCCGGAATTCGCATCGCCGCTCACACGCTCGATCTCGAGCAGAAGCCCGCCGCGATCCTGGACCAAGTGGAAGCGCTGGGCCTCAGGATCGCCGCGCCCCTGGCCCTTGGAGCCCGTAACCGAGTTGTGCAGGAGGCTGGATGACGGAGAAGTGCGACGGCATCGAATTCCCGCAACATCGGCGAACTGGTGGCTCGGCGGCGTCGATCGCCGACTTGTTCGTGGACATCAGTTTGTCGGCCATGGAGATCCACGATGCAGGGACGACGGTACTCATGGGACTGGCGGCGTACTCAGTGACCGAATCGGTTCGCCCCGCCGTCGCTCTCTTGAGACGGGAGTTCGCCATGTCAGGGCGGCGAGCAGAAAAGGCCGTACGCCTTGGGATGACGCTCGGTCGGGTCACGGGTCGTCGTGAGCCGCTCGGGGTTCTGGCAGGCATGACCGTCGGTGAACGTAACCGTGGTGCACTCGCGCTCATGTTCGGTGACGTGGGCACTGCAGACGACGGCGCCGACGCTTCGATTCTCTCTTTGGGCGCGGTGTTGGCGGCCGTGACTTCGCATCGAGTGGAACGGGTCGCCATTGCCGCCGCTCGGTCGGAGGACTATCCGAGCCTACTTGCGGCTGCGGCACTCACGGCGGCCTTCCGGTCACGAAGCGACTTTCTTGAGTCCCTCGATGCCGGAGTTCTTCGTTCGACTCTTGCACGAGCCCAAAGCAGGCGCACGTTGCTCCGCAACCGCGTGCTCATGGCTGCCTACGCGCTCGCCGCGAGCGACCGCTCCGGTCTGTTTCCCGGGAACAGCACATCGCAATTCGCTCCTGCGTCATGGCGCGCCGCAGCCGCACCGTGGGTGCTGTCTGTATTCGACCCCGATGCCCGAGCAGGGTTGGACCGCCTCCTGATCGCCGCCAGAGCCAGGGGACTCAACTTCGTCCCGCCTGGGGAGATGCCGTTCCGATGCCCCGGAACCCCTTCGGACGTTGACGAGGCTCGAGCGCTCGCCTCGTCGATGAGCCCAGACTTGAAGAAGTTGCCGAACCGCCCGACGTGGTTCGACGGTGATCCGCAGATCCTTCTCCTCGAGCATGAAACAACGGCCTATGCGTGGGTAGGCAGGAGTCGTCGTGGAGTGCTGGTGAGCTTCGATACGGTTCACTTCCAGCCGTATCTCATTGACGAGCCCGGCGTTCCTTACGCGGTGGCGGCTGCAATCGGTTGGTACCTCGATGTGTCGGTCGTCCTGAGGGCAAAGCCCAACGGCAGCCGCACGATCGACCTGGTAACGGGAGCGCCTGGTGATCGAATGGCTGGGCGGTCCTTCAGACCGAATATCAGCTGGCACCAGCAACGAAGAGAGGTCATGGGAGGTGGCCGAACCCCACCAGACCCGCACTGGGTCTCTCCGCATCTGCGGCGTCTATCACCCGGTCGGCGCCCGAACCCCGACCACGTGGCCGAAGCACCTCGGCGTCTGCGCAAACTGATGAGCCCGCGTGATACGTGGGTCCGGGGCTACCCGACCGGCACCGGCACGATGATCAACCTGCCGGTCTATCTATCCGAGCACTCGGCCCTTGCCGACATTCTCGGGAAGATGGAGCGATGACCGGCAACGGTCCCGTGAAGACGGCAGCGCTCGGACTGACTCCTGACACTGAGCCGGAGGAGGTACAGCCGACAGCGCGCAATCTTCGCGTGCGGCACGGGCGGCCCCGCGTCTCTCTGGCTATGTCAGCTCCCAGGCGGTAGAGGGGGATCTCCCCGCTGGGGCGCCGAATGGCCGAGTGTTGCCGTCAGCGTTCTTCGCCGAGCCCATACCGCTCGAACACCTCTCGGCGCTCGCGTTCCCGTCCGACGGCGAGGGGGTGCTCGAAGCCGAAGATCTCCCCCATCGCCCTCGACAACTGCTCGAGGGTGCACTCTCCGTAGTTGTCCGTCACGTTCTCGGCGGCGTGCCGCAGGTACCGCTTGGCGTAGTGCTGGCCGTAGTCGCGCTTTAGCTTCTCGGACATGGTGTGGCGGAGGAAGTGGAAGCTCACCCGGATCTCTTTGCCCCAGGGGAGCTCGGTCTGCCAGCGCTCGTGGAGGGTGTCGAAGCGCCGGTCACTGAGCGGATGCGGGTTTCCGTCGGTACCTTGTCGGTAGTGGAAGACCGGCGAGTCGGGCAGGTAGGAGGAGCTCGTCGGGTCGCACGTTGCGCCGCCGCGCTCGATGGCGTGGGCCAGAAGGCGCTCGATCAACTCGGCACTCACCGGCGCAGGCTTGGGGATTGTGTATTTGTCGCACAGCATGATCAGCTGTTCGTGGCGCCGAATCTGACCGACGGTGAGCGCATAGGTGCCCTCCCGCCGGGACCCCGTCTCGATCCCGTAGTCGAAGAGCAGCTCGTCGAGCTCTGGATCGTCGCCTCCGCCGATCGTCACCTGGTAGAGCTCGATGAGCTCGTAGTCGGCGAGCGCCCGGCGGTCGTTTGTCGGCCGGCGGGGCTTTCGGATCTCGATCGTTCCGTTCTCCCCGTCGAGCCACTTGGCCGCCGCCGCGTAGAGGCTCCGCAGCGCCTGGCGGCAGGTCTCCTCGGCACCGCTGCCCGACGCCGGCTTGGGCGAGAGGCCCTTGGCCGCCCGGGTGCGGTTGTCGACCACGCCGCGCTTTTTGGCGATGCGCCGGGCGATCCGCACGAGACACTGCGCGTGCTCACCGGAGAGTGAGACGTTCGAGACGGGGTGGTCGCCCTGGGGCTCGAGGAGGAGGCGGGAGTCCTGACACCCCCGGCACTCGCACGTGCAGGTGAAGTCGGGGGCGACCATGCACGGCTCGCAGCGCGAGTCACAGACCGGGCCAACCCCTTTTGCGAAGCGCTTGATGTGGGTCTTGTAGGTCTGCCGACTTCGCTTGGAGGGAAGGGTGCGCAGCCACCGGTCGGCGAAGGCCTTCACGGTGGGGGGGACGACGGCCGCGGTGTCGAGGAGGCCGCGCTGGCGCAGCATGGCGAGCAGTTCGTCGTTGGTGGGCTCGCTGTCGGTCGTGGTCTGGCTCATAGCCTTTCCTTTCTGGGTGTGTGTGGTTGTGGCTGTCGAGGGGAGGTCAGGAGTCCGTCGGTGCAGGGCGCAGCGGTGCGATTCGGGCGCCGGGATCCAGAAGCGTCTCGTCGGTCGTCGGGACGAACAGCCGAGTGACGGCGGCGGGCGGGGCGCAGAAGAAGGCGCCGGGGTCGGCGACGACGAGAGCCCCCGCCTGTGGGACCGGGACCAAAAAGACCTGCCCGCCGGCCCCGAGCACGGCGCGCCGTTGGGCGGGGGAGAGGCACACGCGCTCGGTCACCCCGGCACTCAGCTGGGCCCGGGGCGAGTTGCGGATGCGCTGCACGCCTCGCAGCTCGGCCGGCTGGGTGAGGACGAGCCAGGCGCCCTGGAGGTGCGCCGCCAAGGCGCCGTCGACCCAGCCGAGCAGGCCGGTGAGGGGCCGGGCGAACCCGGGCTTCAGGCGCCCTTTGTCGTCGGCTTGGCGGACGGCCGCTCCGGCCGGCAGTCGCGCGGGCGCCGCCACCGACTCGCGCACCACTTGGAGGGGCAGCACCGAACCACCACCCGTAGCGGACGCGGCGCCGAAGCCGCCGAGTCGAGCGACTGCAGCCTGGCGGCGGGCGAGCACTTTCGGGTCGGTCATGGCCGGCACCGTCAGCATCTCGGCCCCGCGTGCACGCGAAATTCTCGAGGTGGGGCGAAGTTGGCCGCTGTGCTGGGAGGACGCGTCAAGCTGCCCGGTGTTCGGCCCGAGCTGGCGGCTGTCTGGGCGCAACTCGGCGCCTGATTGACGCGCAAAGGACGCGAAGGACGGTGGCAGCGTCCGGCTGAGCCCCGGTGAGTTCTCGAGAACGGGTCCCGCTCGGTCAAAGAAGTGGACCCGAGCCCACCTGGAAGTGAGGTGTTCACAGAAGGGTCCCACCAGCCCGTCCGCACCGTGATCGAGTTGTCACCCACGCGATAAGCGACGCCAGCCCACACGGGCGACGCCCTGAGCAGCGCCGACGCGAGCGGGGGTGGCGCAC
>JAJZMN010000072.1 GCA_021850345.1 Actinomycetes bacterium
TCACGCGGTCAGGACCCCCCCCACTGATTTCGTCCATGAACACTGGACCCCATTGACCGGGGGTCCCTTCACAGGTAAGGAGGTTCGGTGCCGGACGTCGAGCCACGTGGGAGCGACGAGACGATGACGGGAGCGACGAGACGATGACGGGAGCGACGAGACGATGACGGGAGACGCGATCCACACGCCCAAGGTGCCCGTCACGTCCACATTCCACGGTGTCGAAGTGACCGAGGACTACCGCTGGCTCGAGGACGCCGGGTCGGAAGAGACGCGGGCATGGACTGCCGCACAAAACGAGCGGACCCGTGCGTTCCTCGAGAGGATCCCGTCGTACGGGGCGGTGCACCAGCGCGTCGAAGAGATCGTCAAGGCCAAGTCGGTCGCCTGGGGAGGTTGGAGGGACGGGCTACGTCGTGGCGGTGCGGCGTACTTCGTGCTCAAGCGCGAGCCGCCGAGACAACAGCCGTTCCTCGTCGTCCTCGAGGACCTGTCCGACGCCGGTGGAGCGGTGACCCTGCTCGACCCGAACACCCTCGACGTCACGGGCGCGACGGCGATCGACTGGTTCGTTCCGTCGCCCGACGGACGGCTCGTCGCCGTCTCCCTCTCGTCACAGGGAACCGAGGACGGCGCGCTCCACCTGATCGACGCCGAGTCCGGCCAAGAGGTCGACGTGGTCATCCCGCGCGTGAACTCCGGCACCATGGGAGGGTCTCTCGCCTGGGCAGGTGACGCGTCGGGCTTCTGGTACACGCGTGCGCCGGCACCTGGAGAGAGACCAGACGAGGAAAGGTCGTTCTTCCAGGAGGTCTGGCACCACCAGGTCGGCGAGCCCCTCGATCGTGATCGCCGCGATCAGCCCGGACCGCTCGCCGATCCGAAGATCGCGGAGCACAAACTCGTCGCCTCCGCAGACGGCGCCTGGGTGATGGACCGGGTGGAAAAGGGCGACGGGGGCGACTGGCAGGTGTTCCTCCGCGCACAAGACGGCGGCGACTGGTGGCAGGTCGCCGACATCGACGACAAGTGCGTCGCGGCGGCGTTCGGTGCGGATTCCCTCTATCTGCTCTCGCATGCAGGGTCGCCTCGCGGCCGGGTCCTGCGGCTACCCCTTTCCCGGGACGTGACGGTGGCGCAAGGACGGGTGATCGTCCCCGAGTCCGGCGTCGCCATCGAAGGCGTCGCCGCGACCGGGACACGGGTGTGGATCCTCGACATCGACGGGGGGCCGTCCGGAATGCGGGTCTGCGATCTCGACGGTGGAAACCTGCACCGCGTCGACGTTCCCCCGGTTTCTGCCATCGAAGGGCTGAGCGCGGTCGGGAACGACGAGGTGGTCTTCGCCCTCGAGTCGTTTACCACGCCAAGGGTGTGGTGGTCCGCGCACGGGCAGTCCGCGCCGGTCCCCACTGCCCTCGCGGACGAGACGCCCTTCGACCTCACGGGCTATGAGGTTCGCCGTGAGTTCGCGGTCTCCTCCGACGGGATCCGAGTGCCGATGACGCTGGTCGCTGCTGCCGACGCGCCACGCGACGGGACGGCGCCGGTGCTCCTCAGCGGATACGGGGGCTACGGCATTTCGCTGAAGCCCTCCTTCGACCCCGCGTGGTTGCCGTGGCTCGAACAGGGAGCGGTGCTCGCGGTGGCGAACATCCGGGGCGGGGGAGAGTACGGCGAGGAGTGGCACGAGCAGGGCAGCCTCACCTCCAAGCAGCAAGTCTTCGACGACTTCGCCGCCTGTGCACGCCACCTCGTCGAGACCGGTGTCACCACCACGACAAGGCTGGCGCTCATGGGGGGGTCGAACGGGGGGCTGCTGATGGGCGCCGTCCTCACCCAGCATCCGGACATCGCCCGCGCCGTGGTCGCGCTCGTTCCGGTGATGGACATGCTGCGGGTGGAGCTGCACCCGAACGGCGCCTTCAACGTCACGGAGTACGGCTCGGTGACCGACCCCGTCCAGTTCCAGGTCCTGCACGCGTACTCGCCCTATCATCACGTCGAAGACGGGGTCGCCTACCCGGCGACGTTGCTGACCGGGGGAGAGTTCGACCCGCGGGTCGACGCCTACCATCCCAAGAAGATGGCCGCGCGCCTGCAGGCGGCGACGGCCGGCCCCGAGCCAATCCTCCTGCGGATGAAGGCGAGCGGACACGGCATCGGCGAGCCGCTCGACGAGAGCGTCGCGGAGCTCACGGACGTCTACGCCTTCATCTTCGACCGTCTGTCGATCCAGTACCGACCGCCGACTTGACGTCCGGGGTCGCTGGTTCTGGGAGCATGGCGGCCCATGGCCTCCCCCGACCTCACCCCTGAGCCCATCGACGACGAGCTCGCACGCCGCCTGGGGACGCGGGTCCGCGAGGAGCAGACGTCTCAGCGGCTGCCGAGCCTCGTGGTCGGGGTCGCCCGCGACGGCCGGCTCCAGTGGTGGACCGCGGCGGGGTCGACCGGCGTCCCCGAGGGTGTCCCGAGCGACGACACCCAGTACCGGATCGGCTCGATCTCGAAGACGTTCGTGGCGGTGTGCGTGCTGCGCTTGCGCGACGAGGGGCGTCTGGACCTGTCCGACCGCATCGGTGCGCACCTGCCGGAGCTGGCGGACCTCCCGGTGACGCTCGCCCAACTGCTCTCGCACACGTCGGGCCTGCCCGCCGAGACCCCCGCACCATGGTGGGAGCGGGTGCCTGGAGGGGACTTCTCGTCGCTCGCCGGGTCCTCGCTCGGGCCCGAGCACCTTCGGTGGCGCCCGGGCCGGCGCTTCCACTACTCCAACGTCGGCTATGCGGTGCTCGGAGAGCTCGTGCGCCGCGTCCGTCGTGCTCCCTTCTGGGAGGTGGTCCGCCAAGAGCTCCTCGAGCCGCTCGGCATGGCGCGTACCACCGTGCGCCCCGTCGGGCCGCACGCCGAAGGGCTCGCGGTGCACCCGCACGCGCCCCTCGTGTTGTCCGAGCCCGAGCACGATGCGGGGTCGATGGCGCCGGCGGGGCAGCTGTGGTCGACCGTCGCCGACCTCGCCCGCTGGTCCGGCGTCGTCGCGGGCGCGCGAGAAGACGTCCTCTCCGCCCAGACCGCGGCCGAGATGGCGGAGCCCCTCGCCGTGGGCGACGTTCCCGGCCAGCCGTGGACTGCCGCCTACGGCCTCGGTCTCCAGCTGGACAACGTGGGCGGCACCAGGCGGTTCGGTCATGCCGGCGCCATGCCTGGGCACTGGGCGATGCTCCTCGTCGACCAGGCGTCGAAGGACGCGCTGGTCGCGTTCGCGAACTCCACCTACCAGGGCAGCCGGCGCCAGCTCTACGACGACCTCTTCTCGGCCCTCGCGTCCCGGCACCGCCCGGCGCCCTTCGCGCCCTGCGCACCTGCCAACCCCGCGGCGCTCGACATTCTCGGCACCTGGTACTGGGGGCCCGTCGAGCTCCGTCTCGGACTCGGCGAAGACGCCACGTTGGAGCTTCGCGGCGTAGCGCCGGGGCGAGACTGCGACTTCGTTCCCGCCGGCGACGGCACGTACGTCGGAAGGTTCGGCTACTTCGCGGGCGAGCGGCTCGTACCGGTGCACAGGGACGACGGGTCGATCGCCCACCTCGACCTCGCCTCGTTCGTCCTCACGAGGATTCCCTACGACCCGTCGGCGGAGATCCCCGGCGGCGTCGATCCGAAGGGATGGCACGCCCCCGAGCCCGCCGGCTGAGCGCCGGGCTCGAGACGGCCGCGCTCATGGACGTCGTCAAAGGATTAGGCCTGCTTTCCCCCGGGTACCCCGGGCGCATGCCCGACCGAGGTGCAACCTCAGCGTGCCCGACGCCTCCCGAGCTGGGGGTCTACCTGAACGGCGTCGAATTCCCCGTCGGGCGCGACGAGCTGATCTCGCACGTCCAGGACGCCGGCGCCCCACAAGACGTGCGCCAGACGCTCGAGGCGCTGGAACCGGGGGACTTCGAGTCCAAGGACGCGCTCGAACGCGCCGTCGCTGGGCTCTCGCGCTGAGCGGTCCCTTGCGCCGCCGCGCGGACGCGAGGGAACGACTGCCCGGCATGACCCGTTGCCCTACGAGATTGTTGAGAGACTCGTCGGAATGAGCACCTCGCGCGCCCCCCGGACTCCGCGTCCACCTGAGCGGCGCCCGGCCCACGCTGCCGGCCGCGGAACCTGGCAGATGCCACGCGCGGCGACCGCGCGCCGCCGCCGCCGCTCGCTCGTGGTCGTGATCGTGGTGGTGGCCGGGGCCATCGCCTGGATCGTCGCGTCGTCGGGGCGGACGCCGTCGGCGCCAGCGGCAAACGCGAGCGGGGGAACCCCGCAGCGCCAGGCAGGCGCCGCCGCCCACGTCGCCGACGGCCCGTCGGTGGTGGCGTCGATGGCCCGCTGGCGCCTTCCCGAGCCCTTGTCGCGGGCGGGGGCCGCGCCGCTTCGCGGCGGGAGCATCCTCCTTCTCGGGGGCCTCCTCTCCTCGGGCGCCAGCTCTTCGGACGTGGGCGTGCTCGACCCCTCCTCGGGGAAGCTGACGTCCATCGCCACGCTTCCCTCACCCACCCACGACGCGGGGAGCACCGTGCTCGGCGGCAAGGCGTTCCTCTTCGGCGGCGGCCAGAGCGCACCGTTCGCCACAGTGCAGGCCCTCACACTGCCCGGTACGGCCGCGACGACTGCCAACGGCGCCGGCGTGGTCACCGGCCAGCTCCCCCAGGCACGCTCCGACGACGAGGCGTTGACCGTCGGCGGGACCGCCTACGTCGTCGGCGGCTACGACGGCGCCGGGGGGGACCCCGCGGTGCTCGCGACCCACGACGGCGCGACCTTCTCGACCGTGGTCACACTTCCCGTCGGGGTGCGCTACCCCGCCGTCGCCGCAGCGGGAGGCAAGATCTACGTCTTCGGCGGCGAGGCCACGTCGGGCGGCACGACAGCCCAGTACACGACACCCACAGGCACGACAACACCCCCGCCGGGCCAGCAGGTGGCGGTCGTCCAGGAGATCGACCCCCAGGCCGGCACGGCACGCGTCGTCGGCTACCTTCCCCACGGGTTGCAGGGGGCCGCCGCCTTCGTCCTCCGTGGCCACATCTACCTTGCCGGCGGAGACAGCAACGAGCCGGGCACGACCCCGAGCTCGGGTTCGACGATCTGGTCGTTCGACCCGTCGAACGATTCGTTCCGCGTGGCGGGGCATCTCGCCGCGCCCGTGGCCTACGCCGCGGTTGCGGTCACCGGCACTACCGCCTGGCTGATCGGCGGAGAACGTGACGGCGTGCCCGTCGCAACCGCACAGAGGGTCGCCCTGCGCGCATCGCGCTGACCGCCCCCGCGGTCAGTGGTCGTGCCCGGGCGGCCCCCCGCCGCCCTGCCCGGGGGGGCCGTCTCCGCCCGGGGGGCCTTTCGGCGGCGCCGTGGTCGGCGTCGACGCGGGGAGAGTCGGGGTGGTCGCGTTGGTCGCCGCCCCGGTGGTGGTGGTCGTCCGACGGACCACGGGGTTGCGGACCGTGAGCGTCACCACCGACCCTCGGCGCACCCGGGTCCCGGCCGCCGGTCGTTCGCCGACGACGACGTCGGAGGGGGAGGGGTCGCCGGGCCCGAGCTTGGCGCGAAGGCCGAGCCCCTCGAGCCGGTGCTCGGCGACTGCCAGGGTGACCCCGCGCAGCTGCGGCAGGGTCACGACCGGTCCGGCGGCGGGAACGGCGCCACCGCCTCCGAAGAACACGGCGGCGAGCAACAACGCGACGACCAGCGCGGCGGCGCACACGGCTGCGACGGGCACCCATTGGCGGTCGGGGGAGGCCGGCCGGAAGACCACCGGGCGCGGAGGGGCGAGCGCCATCGTCTGCGGCTCGGCGAGACCCGCGAGCGCGATGGCCTCCGTCGTGCCACCGAGCGCCCCGTCACGGGTGAGCGGCTGGGTCGGGGCGCCGGGCCCGGCGGCGCCCGGGAGCTCGGCCGCTCCGGCGTCACCCGCGTCCGCCGCACCCCCTGCGTCCCCGATGTCACCGCGCACGCCCGCAGACCCGGCACCGCCGAGCCCGCTGAGCGCCCAGGTCGGGTCGCCGGCAGCGCCAAGCCGCCTTGCGGCCTCTGCGACGGCTGCGGCCGATGCGGGACGCGTGAGCGGGTCCTTTGCGAGCATGCGGAGCACCAGCCGGCGGACGCCGACGGGGACGTCGGCCGGCAGGGGCGGGACCGGGTCGTGGAGATGCGCGAGCGCGACCGCGATGGACTCGCCGGCCTGATAGGGACGTGAACCGCTCAGGCACTCGTAGGCGACGACCCCGAGCGAGTAGATGTCTGACGCCGCAGTCGCACGCTCGCCCCTCACCTGCTCGGGTGACATGTAGGCGACGGTGCCGAACACGGTTCCGTCGCGCGTCACGGTGGAGGTGTCCGCGGCACGCACGATCCCGAAGTCGGTCACCTTCACCCGGCCGTCCGGCCGGAGCAGCAGGTTGGCGGGTTTCACGTCGCGATGGACGAGGCCTTCTGCGTGCGCGGCAGCGAGTGCCTCCGCGGTCTGTGCGACGAGGCTCATGGTCTCCGCCGCGCCGAGCCGGCCCTGACGTCGGATCACCGCGCTCAGGGGCTCGCCGTCCACGAGCTCCATCGCGAGGTAGGCCGCGTCGGGGTCCTCGCCGTAGTCGTAGACCGCGACGATGCCCGGATGCGAGAGCCGCGCTGCGGCTTTGGCCTCCGCACGGAACCGTAGGCGGAACCCGTCGTCGGCGGCGAGGTTGGGGTGCAGGAGCTTGAGCGCGATCTGTCGGCCGAGCAGCTCGTCACGGGCCGCCCAGACGTCCCCCATGCCCCCGACGGCGATGCGCTGGTCGAGCCGGTAGCGCGTGCCGAGGAGGTCCTTGGTCTGCATGGACGGCCCCTTCCCGCGCCGCGGCGCCGGTAAACGCCCCCGTTGCAGGCCGCCCGGGCTACACGGGGGTTGCCGAGGGCGCCGTGAAGAGCCGACGTCCGACGAAGGCATCGACCAGTGCACGAGCGCTGCGAACCGACTCATGCCGCGGTGCGCCCCTGGCCTGGCCGCGCGCGTCCTGTCCGCGCGCCGCCGGGGCGC
>JAJZMN010000069.1 GCA_021850345.1 Actinomycetes bacterium
GGCTTCGGCCGGACGTCTCAGTGAAGCGCTTAGACGGGTCCGGGCAACCGGGCGAGTCCGTCACCGCCACGGGGCAACCCGTGGCTGCCTGAGCGTGCTCACGTTTGAGCACGGTGCTGGTAACGGTGCGGTCCACTCGCCGTCGGCCATGGGGCCCGACCGTAGTCGAGGCAGACGGCGCGCTTGGGGGCAGGACCGCGGGGACCTGGGCGCTCTATCGTGCTGCCATCAGCGTGGGCCCGCACTGACCGGACCTGGGACCTGGCGGGAACTGGCGGGAACTGATGGGAGCGACGATGACACTGACCGATCTTCGACCCGAGCTGGCCGCTGCCTATGAGCAAGCCGCGGTCGTCGCCTCGGCCATTCGGCCCGGGCAGGTGGAGGGGAAGACGCCGTGCGCCAAGATGGATGTCTCCGAGCTCCTGGACCACCTCGTGTTCGCGGCGCGGCGCGCCGCTGCGCTGGGTCGCGGCGAGGAGCCCGTGATCGAGACCTCCGCACCCCACGTCGAGCTGGACGAGGTCGCCGGCACGTTGCGAGCCGCTGCGGCCGACGCCGCCGCGGGCTGGAGTGTGGAGGGGTCGCTCGAGCGCGTGATCAAGATGCCCTGGGGCGAGGAGTACCCGGGGCGCGTCCTGGCCGCCATCTACTTCGTCGAGCTCGCGACGCACTCCTGGGATCTTGCGGTCGCGACGGGAACTCAGGACCGGCTGGACGCCCCGCTCGGTGCTGCGGCGCTCGAATGCGCGCGGGCGACCATCAGGCCCGAGTTCCGCACCGAGTCGGGTGACCCGTTCGGGCCTGAAGTGGCTGCTCCGGACGACGCCACGGACTGGGAGCGGCTCGGAGCGTTCATGGGGCGAACACCGAGCGGGATCGGGTAGCTCTCTCGGCGGCCGGGGCGCAGTCTTCGGGTGTCCGTTGACGGCGGGCGCGGGCGTCCGGGTCCTTTGCCGAACGAGACTGTCAGCCGGCCAACGCCTGGCCGAGCCCGTCGCTTCCGTGCCCGACATCGGGCTCGGACCCGCACTCCTGGCAGCGCGAGATGTGCCGCCACGACCGCAGCCACCGCGTCCGCTCGGGGTTCAGCACCACTGCGAAGGACTCCGATCGCTCGTCGAGCTCGAGACCGTAGTAGCGGCGCCAGGTGGCGCTTCTCGGTGTGAGCCCGAGTCCCTTCAGGATCCTGCGGAACCGCATGTGCCGGGTGTCGAAGATCCAGGTGCTCGTGCACGACTCGAAGCGGAGGGTCGCCTCCGATGCCGTCATCGTCATCCCTCGATGATGAAGCCCGCGCATGTGGGGTCTCCAGGTTCGATGTTGGCGTTCAGTGACGTTTTGCAAGTTCGCCTCTTCGAGCCCCACGAGCCGCGGCTGGACACCCAGGTTGCAGCTCCGGGCGGGTACAGTGATCCCGGAGCGCCGGGAAGCCTGGTCGGCACGACATCGTCCTCGTCGCGCCGAACCGGGAGAGACCACGTGCACCCCAACGACCAGGCCAAGCCCGGCGAGTTCCAGCCGGAGCCCGCCTCGTGCGTCGAGATCGCGCGGTGGTGGCGATGACCACGCCGGTGGCGATCGCGCTCTTCTTCGCCGGCGCGGCCGTGAGCCTCGCTTCGAGCTGGATCGTCGTGTCGCGCATCGAGCGCGTGGGGAGCCGCCTGGGCGCCTCGGAAGCCCTGCTCGGTCTGATCTCTGCGCTCGCCGCGGACGCACCGGAGATCACCTCGGCGGTGAGTGCCCTCCTCGCGCATCGCCGGGCGGTCGGAGCCGGCGTCGTGATCGGCTCGAACGTCTTCAACCTGGCGGCACTCCTCGGCCTTGGCAGCATCGTCGCCGGCGCGATCGCCCTCCACCGGAGGGTGGTCCTGTTCCAGGGTGCGATCGCCCTGTGGGTTGCGCTCGCTTGCGTCCTGACCGTCGCCGGACTCGTCACCCCGGCGCTCGGCCTCTTGTTGGTACTCGTGGTGCTCGCGCCCTATGCGGCACTTGCCGCCCTCGACGGATCGCGCTGGTGGCTCCGCCCGGACCCGTCCGCCCTTCGCCGGTGGCTCACGCGCGCGATCGCCGAGGAGGAGCTCGAGCTCAGCGCGACCATCCATCCTCGTCGCGGCCGGCCTCGGGACGTCGCCGTGGCGTTCCTCGCCCTCGTCGTCGTCGTCGTGGCGAGCGCCGCGATGGAACAGTCGGCGGCGCGCCTCGGGGTCCGCCTCTCGGTGCCCGGGATCGTCGTCGGCGGGATCGTGCTGGCCGCCGTGACCAGCCTGCCCAACGCGGTTGCTGCCGTCTATTGGGCAAACCGCGGGCGGGGAGTCGCCATGCTCAGCACCGGGCTGAACTCCAACGCGCTCAACGTCGCTGCGGGCTTCCTCGTGCCCTCCGTGCTGATCGGAATAGGCCGGGGATCGGTGCAGGAGGCACTGATCGCACTGTGGTACGCAGGCCTGACCGCCGTCGTCCTCCTCTTCGCGTACGGCCATCGCGGGCTCAGGCGACCGGTGGGTTGGTTGATCGTGGCCGCCTACGCGGCCTTCATCATCGTCCTGACGGCGATGTCCTGAGCCGGGGAGGGAGCACGCCGGCGGACGCGGGCTGACGCTGGCGGACGCGGGCGGACGGCGGCGGACGAGAGACCGGCGCGGGAGGTCAGCGCGTCCAGTGCCCGCGGTGGACGACCTCGTCGGCGGCCTTGCGACGACGGCGCAGGTCTGCCGCAGGCTCGTCGGGATAGCCGACGGTGATGGCGCCGATCGGATGGAATTTCCGAGGGATCCCGAACGCCTCCCGGACGGCTTCGAGCCGTGTCTTCGGCACGCCGAAGAAGCACGCACCAAGCCCGTGGTCCACGGCGGTGAGGAGAATCAACAGCGCCGCGAACCCCGTGTCGATGTCCCAGTAGGGAGCCGTCCACCAGGCATCCGACCGGTCGACGAAGCCCTTGTCCGGCTGGGCATACCGATCGAGATAGGCGTCCTTGTTGGAGCAGGCGACCACGACGAGGGGCGCGTCGAAGGTGGCCGCGTACCAGTCCTGTGGGTCCGCCTCGGGCGTCGCCGCGGACCTGAAGCGGGCGACGTCGGCTGCGGCTTCGAGCACGAGGAACCCGAAGCCCTGCGAAAAGCCCGCGGAGGGCCCGCGTTGGGCGTTCGAGACGATCGCGTCCACCACCTCGGGGGGAACGGGGTCCTTCTTGTAGCGCCGCACCATCCGCCGGCGGTTGACGACGTCTTGGAACTCCATGCGACGGCGACTCTACCGATCGTTCCCCGGCTGCGCCGGCTGGCAGCAGGTCGGACGCGGCAGCCGGCCGGACGCGGCAGCAAGCCGGACGCGGCAGCCGGCCGGAGGCGGCGGGCGATCAGACGCGGCGGGCGATCAGATAGGCCCGGCGGGTAGCCACCTCTTCGGGATAGTTGACCCGCTCGAGCCGGACGTCGACGGCGAGAGATGCCGCTTCCATTTCGGCGGCGACCCGGGAAGGTGGGAGGTACCAGCCGTCCACCTCGACGGCGTGGCCCCACCACTCGGTGAGGTGGTGGACCTCGTCGCCGACGTGAAAGGCAACCAACACCTGGCCACCCGGCCGGACGATCCGGTGCATCTCCGCGAAGGCGGCGCGGCGATCCTCGGGCGCCATGTGGATGATGGAGTACAAGGCGACGGCGAAGGCGAATTCCCCGTCCGCTGCGGGCACGCGCACGAGGTCGCCCTCTCGGACTTCGACGGTTGGATGGTCTCGGCGAGCCACGCGGAGCATCCCGGGGGAGAGGTCGATTCCGACCGGCCGCAGTCCGCGGGCAGCCAGCCATCCGGCGACGTGGGCAGGCCCGCAGCCCAGGTCGGCACAGGGGGCGCCCACACCTGCATCCTCGGCCAGCATCGCCAGCAGCGCCCGGTCGAGCGGCTTGTAGCGCAGCTCGTCTCCGAGTCGGCTGGCGTAGTCCTCGGCGATCTCGTCGTAGGAATGGCGGAGGGCTCGCCGAAGCCGGTCCCTGCCCATCGACAGATGCTCCCACCAGATGCTCCCACGTGCTCGGGCGTGCTTCGACCGCGTACGAACCGGCCGTTCGCCGTGCTGCAATGAGGGCATGGCTCGGGATGACCTTTCCACGGCAGGCCGCGCCCCATCGTCGGTCCGGGAAGACCGCCAGTTCGCGGAGCGGGTCTGGCGGGCGGCGCGCGTGGACTTGCGAGCTGGTCCGCCGCCGTCGACCGTGCGATTGGTGCTTGCCACGCTGGCCTCGGTGCTCCTGTCGCTCGCTCTCGACGCACTCGCCGTGCACGTCGCGACGACGGAGTTCCCGTCCACGCGGCACTTCTCCCACTTCCGGGCTGCCGACTACGGCACGCTGACCGTGGTGGGCGTGCTCCTTGCGTCCGGCGGGTGGGCGTTGCTCGTCCGGCTGAGCTCTGCAGCCCACTGGCTGTACTTCAGGCTTGCCGTCGTCTCCATGCTGGCGCTGTGGGTCCCCGACGCGGTGCTGTTCGCGCTCGGAGAGACCGCCCCGGGCGTCTTCACCCTCATGGTGATGCACCTCCTCGTCGCGCTCGTCACCTACAACCTGCTCGTCCGCCTCGCGCCAGCCGGCCGCGCTCCCGCGCCGGTGGACGGAGTCGATCCCACGCGTTCGCCGGCCTGGCTGCCCGAGCGTCTGGTCCGACGGGTATGGAGCACGATGGCGCTGCTGGTCGGGCTCGAACTGGTGCTGGGTGTCGCGGTGATCGTTTCGGTCCCATTCCGGCGGCCCGCCGCGGTCCTCCCTGCACGCGGTATCTGGGTCTATGCCGCCCACGGGGCCGTCGGCATCGCGCTCGGCGTGGGCGCGCTGGCCGTCCTCCTGCTCTCCACTGCGGCCGGCCGGATCGGGCGCATCGGCGCGGTGATGGGCGCGATCGGCGTTCTCATCGGTGTGGCTGGAGGGGTCTTCGCCACCTTCCAGCAGACGCGCCTGCTCGGGATGGGCGTGATGCTCGTCGGTGTCGTTCTCGCCGGCGTGGGCTACCTCGCTCCGTCTCTCGAGGCCATGGGGAAGGCGGAGGCAGCAAGGGCCGAAGCGGCGCGCGCCGCGCTCGCCGGTGGTGCGGTGCAGGCAGGGGCGGTGCAGGGAGGGGCGGGTTACCCGGTCAGTGGATCGCCCGCGGGTGACGGCGTCTCCACCAACGGTCACGGCACGGCGCCGTCCGGGGGCTGACGAGGGCAAGGGAGACGCCGGCAGGCGACCTGGATCGTTCGCTGCATGGATCCCATGCCGCAGCGGGTGGTAGGCGCGAAGAGGCCCGGCCGTTCTCCCGGGGGGCTCTGACGCCCGACTTCAACGGCCTGCCGGACGGCAAACCGTCCAACGAACGTCCGAACGGGCATCTTTGTGAGGCGCACCGCCGAGCGCCGATTGACCACGCAGCCCGTGACGGCGGGGATGCTTGCTTGCGTGAGCGCCTGCTGGCAAATTGTGGGTGCGCGGTCATCGCTTCAGGCAGCTTCGTGACGGGGGGTAAGGCCAATGGCAGTCGTGGAGCCGGTGCAAGAGCGCCCTGCGAGTACGCAGGGCGCTACGGGCGGGATCGCCAGTTACGAGGCGACGGACCTGAAACTCAAGAAGACGATGGGGCTCACGCAGCTGACGGCCCTGTCGCTCGGAGCGATCATCGGCTCCGGCTGGCTGTTCGCGGTGCTGGGCGCCGATTCCATCGCAGGGCCCGCGGCGATGTTCTCGTGGCTCGTCGGCGGCGTCTGCGTCCTCTTCATCGCCTTCACCTACATGGAGATCTCGAGCATGCTGCCCCGCACCGGGGCGTTGTCGAGGTACCCGCAGCTCACCCATGGCGGCTACACGGGCATGCTGCTCGGCTGGGCGTACCTGCTCTCCGCGGTGACCGTGCCGACGATCGAGGCCGAGGCTTCGGTCACCTACCTCTCCAACAAGTTCCCGGACCTCGGGCTGATCCCACCCCACAGCACGATCCTGTCGTGGCCGAAGGGCATCATGCTCGGCTACGGCTTCATGCTCCTCTTCTTCGTCCTGAACTTCGTGGGCATTCGGCTTCTCTCCGAAGTGAACCGCTGGGTCGTCCTGTGGAAGCTCGTCATTCCCACGCTCACCTTCATCTTCGTGTTCTTCGCCTTCCGCGGCCAGAACTACAGCTCAGCGGTCGGCGGGCTCACCCCGTTGGGAACGTCGCCCATCTTCCAAGCCGTGGCGACGAGCGGCATCGTCTTCAGCTACCTCGGGTTCCGCCAGGCGCTCGAGTACGCGGGCGAGGCGCGCAACCCTCAGCGCGACGTGCCCAGGGCGACGATCATCTCCGTCGGCATCGGGATCGCCCTTTACACGCTGCTCCAGGTCGCCTTCACCGGAGCGATCCGCTGGGGGAGCCTCGGCGTGAAGCTCGGCAACTGGTCCGCCCTCGGCACGAGCAAGTGGGCGACGGGCCCCTTCTACAGCGAGCTCCACGCGGCGGGCCTCGGCTTCCTCGCTGCTTTCGCCGCGCTGCTCATCTGGGACGCGGTCATTTCTCCTGCAGGTACCGGCTACGTGTACCTCGGCACGGCGACGCGGACCTTCTACGGCATGTCTGTACAGCGTCTGCTCCCGCCGGGGCTGCGGGTGATCAATCGCTTCTCGATCCCATGGGGCGCGCTGATCGCATCGGTGCTCGTCGGCGGCCTCTTCTTCGTGCGGCAGCCGAGCTGGTACAACCTCGTCGGGTTCATCAGCTCGACCACGGTGCTCACGTACATCATGGGCGGCGCCGGGCTGATGGCGCTCCGCCGGCTGGCGCCCACCTGGAGGCGGCCGGTGCGGCTTCCCTACCCCTGGCTGCTGAGCGCCCTCGGCTTCATTGCCGCGACCGAAATCGTGTATTGGAGCGGCTTCTCGGTCCTCGTAGAGGTGATGACCTTCGTCTTCATCTCGATCGCCATCTACCTCATGTACTACGCACCGGCGAAGGGGTTCATGTCCTCCAACCAGGGCCTCACGCTCGGGCTCGTGTTCCTCGCCGCCTGGGTGTGGATCGCGGCCAAGGGTGGTTGGGTGCTGCGCAGCGCGACG
>JAJZMN010000142.1 GCA_021850345.1 Actinomycetes bacterium
TTCACGTGCTGAAGCGTACACCTGTTCGCTCACATTTGTGGGATGCTGGAGAACTGTTCGTAACCCCCCGCGAGGGCGCGCAACCGGGATAGCACCACCGTTTCCCTTCACGACGCCTGGTTGCGTCCCCAGACGACCACCACGAGCACCTCGACGAGCACGAGCTCGACCGCACCAACGACCACCACCACGACCGCCGCCGCTTCCGCCTACCGATATTCGGGTGTCGTGGAGGGTCGGACGGTGACAGTGCGAAGGGTCGCCGGGAGCGAGGTCCGACCGGCATTCCGAGCTTCGTCGGAACGCTCCTTCATGTCCGGCGACCCCTCGGTGGCCTGCCTCGAGCGCACATCCTCTCCGATCGACGTCTGGTGGTACACGGGTAGCGTCGATGACGTGGTGACCGCCCGCACCCCGGCCAACTGGGCGACGGCAACGTTCGGATTCCCTGCGTCGGCGATCTCCGGCTCGACGGGGACATCGCTTCCGTAGCGCACCGGTTCGCAGCCGGCAGGTGCACTGGCCGTCACGTGCCCTAGATTGGAGAGCCCCGGCACCCTGACGCCGCGTACCGGACCCGTCGCCATGACCACGCGCCCCATCTCGCCGCGCCTCGGCCACCGTGAGCCGGGCGGCACCGACCCCTCGTGATGGATAGCGCCGCGGCTCGGGAAGGGCCGCTTGAACCGCTTCCGTCGCACCGCGTCGGGCCGGCGCATTCGCTCGCGGATGCCGTTCCACGCGTCCACCGCCGCCGGCTCCCCCGTCCCACGCGCCACCAACTCCTCGCTCGCGGTACCGAGATCGCGCGGGCGGGGGTGCGGCGACTCGCTCCACTCGGGGCACGCCAGGTCGTCCACGTCCGAGGCGGGGGCGGTCTTCTGCCGGCGGCGGTCGCCGCGCACGCACTGCGGCAGATGTGCCAGGACCTCGGCGGAACCTTCATGAAGTTCGGCCAGCTGGTCGCCTCTTCCCCCGGCCTCTTCGGGGACACCGTCGCAGAGGAGTTCCGCGCGTGCCTCGACATGGGGCCTCCCGTGCCCTTCGACGCGGTGTGCAACCGCATCGAGGCCGATCTCGGCATGGACTTGCGCGAGGCGTTCGCGGACCTCGACCCGCAACCCATCGGGCGGGCGTCGATCGCCGTCGTCTACCGGGGCCACCTCCTCGACGGGCGTGAGGTCGCCGTGAAGGTGCTGCGCCCGGGGATCGACCTCGAGGTCGCGGCCGACCTGACGCTGATGGTCCCCTTGGCCGAGCTCGTGGCGAGGGAGACCGGGGAGCAGATCGCAGGCTCGGTGCTCCAGCTCCTCGACGGGCTTCGCCAACAGCTCGGAGAGGAGCTCGACCTGCGCAACGAGGCGAGAGCGCTCGCGCACTTCCGGACCCTCCTCTCACGCTCCCACCTCGACCGCATCGTCGTCCCCGAGCCGTTCCCGTCGCTGTCCGGGCAGAACGTGCTCACCATGGAGCTCCTGCACGGCACGGCGATCGACGACCTGACGGCGATCGCCGCCCGGGGGCGGGACCCCGCCCCGCTCGTGGAGCAGGTCGTGAGAGCGTTCTTCACCACCACGGTTCGCTGGGGCGCCTTCCACGGCGACTTGCACGCGGGCAACATGCTGCTTCTCGACGACGGCCGGCTGGGCATCATCGACTGGGGCATTGTGGGGCGGCTCGACGCCGACACGCACCGCTTCGTCCTGCGGCTGCTCGACGCCGCGCTCGGCGACGAAGGGGCGTGGCCGGACGTCACGGCGCACCTCACCCGGATCTACGGGAGGGCGATCCAGGTCGGACTCGGGATGTCAGACGAGGACCTGACGCTGTTCCTCCGGGGGATCGTCGAGCCGGCGCTCACGCGCCCGTTCGGAGAGGTGAGCCTCGCCGCGATGCTCGAAGCGCCGCTCATCCAGGCGGCGAAGGCGCGCGGGGTGCGCGCGCACCAACGCCCGCTCCGCTCCGCGCTGCTGCGCGTGCGCACGAACCGCGAGGTGCGGCGACTGGCAGGCGAAGCCGGCGGCCTCATGTCCGACTTCACACGCGGCGCGTTCCTTCTCGCGAAGCAATTCATGTACTTCGAGCGCTACGGCAAGCTCTTCTTGGCCGAGCGCCCGATCCTGGGGGACCGGGAGTTCCTCGCCGGACTCGTCGCAGAGGCGCGACGCTAGGGCGCGGCGTGCAGTCGTTCGCCTTCGGTCATCCGGCGGTCAGTGGTCATCCGGCGGTCAGTGGTCATCCGGCGGTCAGTGGTCAGCCGGCGGAGGTGGAGCCGGTGGCTGCGGTGGCGGGAGAGCCGCTTTCCCCGAGCTCGCTCGCGCAGTACTTGCACTTCGTCGCCGCGACGGGCAGGTCTGTCGAGAGGCAGAAGGGGCAAGTCTTCGCCGGCGCCGGGTCGCCGAAGACCGTGATTCCCCGCCGAGCCTGGGCGTGCTTGTAGGGGATGACGATGGCGAAGTACACGACCACCATGAAGATCAGGAAGTAGACGATCGCGGCGATGAACGTCCCCAGGTTGAGGAACGTGCTCGTGTTCCCCGCCGCTCCCAGCTGGACCCCCAGGGCGATCGGGTGGTCGCCCTGGCCGCGGTTGACGATGGGGAGGATGATCGCTGTCGTGAAGGCCTTGATGAGGCCGCTGAACGCGAGTGCCACCACCAGGCCGACCGCGACGATGACGAGATCGCCCCTCATCATGAAATTCCGGAACCCTTTCATTGCGTCCTCCTCTTGAGCGCCGCCTCGCGGGGCCGGCATTCCCGGGCCCCTTGGGAGATTCTGCTTCGGGAAGGCCGGGTCGTGCCGGTATGCTCCTCGTCCGCACGGCGGTACCGCCACGCGGGCGTGCCGCCAGGGACGCGATGGGAGGTTGCCGGGTGAAGGTCGTGGTCGACTTCGACGTGTGCATGAGCAACGCTGTGTGCATGGGGATCGTGCCGGAGGTCTTCGAGGTGCGTGACGACGGATTCCTCTACGTGCTGGACGAGAACCCCCCCGAGACGCTGCGGGACCGGCTCCGAGAGGCGGAGAACAGCTGCCCAACCGGCGCCATCACGCTGGTCGAGGACGACTGAACCGGGAGTGCAGGCACCGAGGGTCCGCATCGCGCCGTCCCCGACGGGGTTCTTCCACGTCGGGACCGGGCGTACGGCGCTGTACAACTGGCTCTTCGCCCGTCGCCACGGGGGAGTCTTTATCCTCCGGATCGAGGACACCGATACCGAGCGCAACCGCGAGGAGTGGGTGGACGGGATCCTCGAGGCGCTCTCGTGGCTCGGCATGGAGCCCGACGAGGGTCCGTACCGCCAGTCCGAACGGCTGGACCGGTACCGGTCGGCGCTCGACACTCTGTGGGACGCCGGCCACCTCTACGCCTGCGATTGCACCCGCGAGGACGTGCTTGCCCGGACCGCCGGGAACGCCACCCCCGGGTACGACGGCTTCTGCCGGGACCGGGGACTGGGCCGAAACGGGCACGCCCTCCGCTTCAGGACCCCCGAAGACGGCGAGACGGAGGTCCATGATCTCGTCCGCGGCGAGGTCACGTTCCGCCACGAGACGATGGAGGACTTCGTCGTCGCCCGTTCCAACGGGGAACCCCTCTTCGTCCTCGCCAACATCGTCGACGACCGGGACATGGGCATCACCCATGTCATACGCGGAGAGGAGCTGCTGCCGAGCGCCCCCAAGGCGATCCTCATCTGGCGTGCGCTCGACGCAGCGGGAGATGGGGCGGCGGGCGCGGGGGAGACGGCCGGGCTGCCCGTGTGGGCCCACCTGCCGACGCTCGTCAACGAGCAGCGCAAGAAGCTTTCGAAGCGCCGGGACGCCGTCGCAGTCGAGCTGTACCGGGATCAAGGGTTCTTGCCTGAAGCTCTCAGGAACTACCTCGCCCTGTTGGGCTGGAGCCCGCCCGGGGACGAGGAGAAAGTGCCTGTCCAGGTCCTGATCGACAACTTCACACTTCGCGACGTCAACCACTCTCCTGCCTTCTTCGACGTGAAGAAGCTCTCTCACATGAACGGCGAGTACATCCGCGAGCTCGCGGTGGGTGAATTCATCGAGCGTGTGCGCCCGTGGGTCGATCCGTCCGGTGAGCGTGCCGCCGGCCGATGGGTCCCTGCCTCGGCTGCACCACCGCCGTGGGCACCGGATCGCTTCGATGCGGACGTCTTCTCCAAGCTCGCGCCACTCGTCCAGGAGCGTGTCGCAACGCTCGCTGAGGCGCCCGGACTCGTCGACTTCGTGTTCCTCCGTGAGCCCACCATTGACGACGCGTCGTGGGCGAAGGCCATCGGCGGGGATGCCGGTGCAAGAGCGCTGCTCGACGCCGCGCACGCCGAGTACGCGGTCAGCGACTGGACGGCGGACGCGCTGCGTGAGGCGACGCTCCGGATCGGTGAGCAAGCCGGGCGCAAGCTCGCCAAGGCGCAGGCTCCGATCCGTGTGGCGGTCACCGGGCGCACCGTCGGTCCACCCCTCTTCGAGTCGCTCGAGGTGCTCGGCCGCGACGAGGTGCTGCGGCGCCTGGCCGCGGCGTCCGAACGAGCCCGCGCCGCCTGAGCGACCTGGGGACGGTTTCCTCGTGTTCCTGTTTCGCTGGCTCACCGCTCCGGCGCGAGTGGCGCTGCGGGTCCTGCTCCTCCTCGTAGTGGGCCTCGTCCTCTACTACGTCGTGACCCTCGTGCAGGTCTGGCTGACGTCGCGCCGTTACGACCCGGTCAGCGCGCAGGCGATCGTGGTGATGGGCTCGGCGCAGTACAACGGCGTGCCATCCCCGGACCTCACTGCACGCCTCGACCAGGCGCTCGTGCTCTACCAGCAGGGCTACGCCCACCTGATCGTCTGCACCGGGTCGCGGGAACCGGGCGACAAGTTCACCGAGGCGCAGGCGGGGAAGACGTACCTCGTCAGCAAGGGGGTGAAAGCCACAGACATCCTCACGGTCGGCGGCAGGGACAGCTGGGCAAACCTCGAGCTTGCCGCCGCGGCGCTGCGGCCGCGCGGGGCGAGGGACGTCCTGATCGTGACCGATCCCTTTCACGAAGACCGCTCCATGGCCATCGCCACGGACGTGGGACTCGACCCGCACCCCACGCCGACGCAGACCTCGCCCATCAACGGGACCGCGGTGATCCCCTACTTTCTCAGCACAGCCGCCGCGGTGGCGCTGGGGCGTATCATCGGCTTCCAGCGGCTCCATCAGCTCGGCGAGATGGCGGTTGCAGCCGTGCGGGCGGCCTGACCAGGACCTGTGCAAGAGGAAAGCCGAGGATGGGAAGAACCTGTGGCGGGGACCCGGTGCCGCACGGCGCCAGCCTCGGCTAACCTGGCTCCGCCCATTCGGGGGTGGTGTAATCGGCAACACGACAGGTTCTGGCCCTGTTATTGGGGGTTCGAGTCCTCCCCCCCGAGCTGTGCAGGAGCGTCTCGGCGCGCCTGCGCTCGGCCCCATCGTCTAGAGGCCTAGGACACCACCCTCTCAAGGTGGAGACACGGGTTCGAACCCCGTTGGGGCTGCTCCGGGGTGTTCGCACAAAAAACCGGACACCGTTTGCACAAAAACCGAGCCTGAGTGCCACTCATGGTCGTACCGGCCATCGCTACGCGGCCGCGTCGCCACCCAGCAGCCTGCGACTCCACTGCCTGTCAATCTCGGCGGCCTCGGCTGGCACCAAGTGGTCGAACCCGTGGTACTCGGGGTCGCGCTGATAGAGCGGGTGGTCGTTTGCCGGCCAGTCACCGGTGTTCTTCTCAATCTCTTCGAACAGCGTCCGAAGAATCCGCGCGTTGTACGCTGCCCCAGCGAAGCTGAGGCACACGAGGTGTGCCCCGCCGCCGCGTAGCCGGCACTTCCCCCGGCTCACGCCCTCGGTCGAGGGGTCCTTCATGTTGCCGAAGACGCCTTCGATGTAGGTGCGCAGCGAGGTGATTTTGTGCCACGCTCTCGTGCCCCACAGCCTCGGCTGGGCGAGCTTCACCTGCGCGTCGGCGCGGGTGGTGACCGACCCCTGCGTGCAGCACAGCGGCGTCCGGTTGCCCTTCTCGTCGGTCA
This sequence comes from Actinomycetes bacterium, assembly GCA_021850345.1. The sequence continues at coordinate 6,056 of JAJZMN010000142.1, forward strand.
CGATGGCGGGAGGATTCTGGACGACGGGGTGGCCGAGACGCAGCGCGACCGGCACGCTCTCGGGGCGGTTCGGGCACCCGAGGGGTTTTCCGGCGAGCACCGGGCACACCCAGTGCTGGATGCCGTCCTCGTCGGGGCCGTCCTTCTTCACCATGGCGTAGAGCGCGGCGTCGTCCATGTCGTCAAAGAAGGCGCTCCACTCCTCGCTCCGTGCGTTGGGTGCCGGCTTCGCCTTCGTGCCGTGGTGGTCCGGGCATCCAGGGCACCACATCCATCCGCGCGCCAAACGCGCCCCGTTGTAGTCACGGAAGCCGTGGTCGTTCTTGGTCATGTCGACGTGCTGGCGGATGCCCCGGCGGACGAGCTCTCTCCCCCAGCGCTCCCAGACCCAGTTGGAGTACAGCCGGTCGACCAACAGGTTGCGCATGCACTCGCGCGCTCGGACTCGGTCGATGAGCTTGAGGCTCATGTCGCGCACGTCGAGCGAGGCCCTGGTTCGTCCCATGGCCACAATCTGGGGGACGGTCACGACCTTGGTGCGCTTACCCAGCTCCTCGCGCGCTTCGTCGGGTGCGGGGGTGCGGCAGATGACGCTCAACTGGCCGCCGAAGTAAAGCTCGACCCCGCCGTCCTTTCTGGTCTTCACCCCCCAGTCGGCGTCGGGGTCGTCGGCCAAAGGCTGGAGCTGTCGAGCCAGTTCTTCGAGGTAGGCACGGGCGGCGTCGGGGTCGAAGTCGGGGGCTTGCGGGTCCAGGACGACTTCGAGTGCTGCCCATTCCTCTTGCCCCTTTCCCTCTACTTGCTTCTTCTCGGCCTTGCGCCGAGAACGTCCCTTCGCCCACGACCACGCCCCGGTCCCGTCCATGGCGTGATAGCGGGTCGAGACGCCGTAGAGGGTGGTGACGAGCAGCGTGTCGACGAAGTCGTAGACGAGGTCCTCGCGCCGGACGCGCTCGGCCGCTTTCAGCTCCGGGAAG
>JAJZMN010000188.1 GCA_021850345.1 Actinomycetes bacterium
CTCGGCATGCCGACCTCTTGCTCGCCACCGGCGTGGGCGCAGCCGGCATGCTCGGTCCGCTCCACGACACCTACGAGGCGATGCCCGAGCCGAAGATCGTCATCGCCGCCGGCGTCGACGCCATCAGCGGCGGGCTCCTCGGTCCCGGCTATGCCAGTCGTGGCGGGCTCGGCGACGAGCTCCCGGTCGACGTCTTCGTGCCGGGCTCACCACCGAGCCCGTTCGGGCTCTTGTACGCCATCTTGCTCGCCATCGGCTGCTTACCCGCCGGTCGCCCCCGCCGCGGGAGTCGGCCGTGAGCGGCGCGCTCGTCGCCGCCGGCCTCGCCTGCTTCGGCGTCGGCGTCGTCGTCGACGTCGCTGCCGGCGTGCGGTACCGGCTCGTGCGCCCGGTTCCCTACCTGTGGGCGATGGCAGGAAGCGCCTGCTTCTTCGCGCTCGGTATCCACGCGACCGTCACCAACGCGGTCACGGTGAGCCTGTCGGAGGTCCTGACGCTTGGACACAACGAGCTGCGTCTCGACCACCTCGCCGGGCTGTTCCTGACGCTGCTCTTCGCGCTCGGCATCGCCGTGTCCGCCTGCTTCGTCTCGTGGGTGCGGCCCGAGGATCGCCACCACCGGCGGGGAACGGCCACGGGATATCTGGTGCTGCTGGCATCGGTGGCCGTGATCGTGTGCGCCGCCGATGCGTTCACCTTCCTCTTCGCCTGGGAGGCGCTGACGGTCTCCTTCTACATGCTGACCACCGTGACGCGCGTGAGCCGCCGCACCGGCGCCGCGTGGTCGACGGTGGGCATCGGCCAGATCAGCGGTGCCGCGCTGCTCTTCGGCTTCCTGCTGCTGGCGGGTCGCACCGGGAGCCTGACCTTCGCCCACTGGCACGTCGGGCCCGGAGGGGTCCACGACCTCGCCTGGGTCCTCGTGATCGCGGGCTTCGGCGCCAAGGTCGGGCTGGTGCCACTGCAGGTGTGGCTCCCTGTCGGCTATCCAGCGGCTCCGGGCCCCGCGCGGGCCGCGATGGCGGGGATCGCCGCCAACGTCGGTGTCTACGGCCTGTGGCGGTTCTTCGGGATCTTGGGGCGGCCACCGGTGTGGCTCGTCATCGCGGTGCTCGTGATCGGCGGTGTCACGGCCCTGCTCGGCATCATGTTCGCCGCGGTGCAGGCACGGCTCTCGCGCGTGATCGCCTACTCGAGCGTGGAGAACGCGGGGCTCATCGTCACCGCGTACGGCGTGGCGCTCACGGGAGTGGTGGCCCATTCCGAGCTCCTCGTCGCCATGGGCCTTTTGGCCGCGACCTTGCAGGCGGTGACCCATGCCATCGCGAAGACCGCGTTGTTCACGTCCGCGGTGAACGTCGAGACCGCGGTGGGCAGTGACGACCTCGATCTCCTACGCGGGGTCGGTCGCCTGATGCGATGGAGCGGCGCCGCGTTCGGTGCCGGCGCGGTCGCGCTGGCCGGCATGCCTCCGACGATCGGCTTCGTGTCGGAGTGGTTCATCCTCGAGGCGCTGATGCAGCAGTTCCGCTTGCCGGGCCTCGCCCTTCACATCGGCCTGGCAATCGCGGGCGCATTGGTCGCCCTGACCACCGGCCTGGGGGCACTGGCCTTCTTGCGGGTGCTCGGGCTGACGTTCCTCGGGCGCCCGTCGCCGTGGTTGCGCGAGCGTGCCCGAGAGACCGGGCTGTTCGGCCGGGCTGCGCTTGTCGTCCTCGCGCTCGGGTGCCTCGGGCTCGCGGCGGCGAGCCCGCTGGAGATCCGTTACATCGCGAAGGGTCTCGGCGCGCTCGTCCCAGAGGGTGCCACGCTCCAGGCGCTGAAGTCGCCGTGGGTCCTCCAGCCCGTCTTCCGCGGCTTCTCCATCCTCTCCCCGTCGTGGCTGTGGGTGGCGATGCCGGTCGCCTTCCTCGCGGTGTTCGTCTTCGCGGTCGTGGTCTCGAAGGGACGCTACGTCCGGGTCCGGCGGGCCCCGGCGTGGCACTCTGCCAGCTCGGGCGTCGCCGGGCCCTCGGCCTACAGCGCGTTCGGCTTCGCGAACCCGCTGCGTCACGTGCTGGCCAACATCCTCGGGACGCGCCGGGCCAACGTGCTCGTCGACGATCCTCTTCCCAACGGCATGCCGATCGAGGGCCCGGGCCATGCAGACCCCTGCGATGCAGAGCCGTCGGCGCCACACGTAGAGACCGTCACCTGGGTCGTCGAGCCTGTCGAGACCTACTTGTACCGGCCGCTGCGCGTGGCCGCCCTGCGGGTGTCCCGCTTTGCCAAGCGCCTGCAATCGGGCAAGCTGAACGCATACATCGCCTACATGCTCATCGCCCTGCTGGCCGCGCTGGCCGCCGTCGCAGCGCTGCGCTGATAGGAGGCACCATGACAAGTGGAAGGTCCCTCGCCGGTCCGCCCCATGGCGGCATGTTCCGCCGGGTGCTGGTCGGGTTCGACGGCTCCACCGAGGCGAAGCACGCGCTGCGCGTCGCCCTCGCCTTGGCGGCAGACGTCCACGGCGAGGCTCGGGTCCTCCTCGTCGTGCGGACTCCGGCCCACTCCGAGACGCCAGAAGAGCAAGCGCGCGCGGCTGAGGCGGAGAGAGAGAACCTCTCGCGCGGGCTCTCCGAGTTCCATCTCCCAGAGCACCCGGACGTCTCGATGGAGGTCGCCTATGCCGACGACCCTGGGAGGGCGATCGCGGCCTACGCCGCCGAGCACGGGTTCGACATCGTGGTCGTCGGCGGCCATGGGCGCGAGCACACGATGCACCGGGGACTCGGGCAGTCGGTGGAGGCACTGCTCCGCGACCATCCCTGCCCGGTGCTCGTCGTCTGACACCGATCGTGGTCGGGACTCGGGTGCTCCTGCGCATGTGGAAGCGGTAGCATCCGGGGAGACGGCGATGGGGCTCGCCGAAACCGCCTTCGTGGCCGATGGCTCCTCTCGAATGCGCAGAAGCGAGACGGGAGGACCGATGAGCCGCCATTCCCACACACGTGACGACCCGGAGCCAGAGCCCTTGCGCAAACCCCGTCGTCGCCTGCACCTGCCAGCGCCGGGGAAGGGTGCCTGCGATGCCTGACGCCGAAGTGGAGATCATCGTCGAGATCCCGGCCGGCAGCCGCAACAAGTACGAGTACGACCACGCCCGCCACGTGTTCCGGCTGGACCGGCGGTTGTTCTCGGCGACGGCGTACCCCGCGGACTACGGCTTCATCCCCGAGACGCTGGCCGAAGACGGCGAACCGCTCGACGCGCTGGTCCTCGTAGAGGACCCCACGTTCCCGGGATGCCGCGTCATCGGGCGGCCGGTCGCGGTCTTTTCGATGACCGACGAGAAGGGGACAGACGCGAAGATCATCTGTGTCCCGTCGCACGAGCCTCGCTGGCACGACGTCAGGGACCTCGGCGACATCGCGCCGAGCCTGCGCGACGAGATCGAGCACTTCTTCGCCGTCTACAAGGAGCTCGAACCGGGAAAGTCCACCTCCACGAAGGGCTACGAGGGCCGCGCCGCTGCGATCGAGGAGGTCCGTCGTTCCCGGGAGCGCTTCAAGACAACAGGGCCGGTCTGGCGGTAGGAGGGCCAACGTGCGCGTGACGCCACGAGACGATGCGCCACGCGTGGTGGTTCCGGCGACCGCCGCCGACGACGACAGGGCCGTTGTGCAGGCGCGGCGCCATTTCGGCACCGTAGATGCTGGCGGTGCTGACTTCCCGAGCCTCTTGTCGCCCAGCGGGTGGGTCCGGCGCCCCGACGGCGAGCGCCCCGACGGCGACGTTCTTCGCGACCTGCGCCTCGACGAGATCATCGCGTCGGTCACCGGCGATCACGAGGAGCGAGCGTTCATCGCCGCGCGCCTTTCGGAGCCCTCGAGGGATCCGGTGGTGGTCCGGTTTCGCCAGGAAGTGTTCGAAGACATGGAGGACGTGGGGCTGCGTCGCGCGGTGACGGCGGCGTTGGAACGCCTCGGGCAGGTGCGCCTGCACCTCGCCCAGGTCGACACCCTCCGCTCGGCTGCGCAGCGCGAGGGCTGGTTCCTCGACGCCGTCGCGACGTACTGCGACGCGGTCGGGATGCTCCACCGGGCGCTCGATGCCGCGCCGGTCGCCTCGGAGGGCTTCCTTGCCGTGCGCGAGTACCTGGCGCGCTACCAAGAGTCATCGGCCTTCATGGCCCTGTCGGAGGAGACGGCCGAGTGCAAGCGGACGCTGTCGCGGATCCGCTACAACGTGCGCATCCAGGGGGGGCGCGTGGAGGTGGGCCGCTACCGTGGCGAACCGGACTACAGCGCCGAGGTGCGCGACGTCTTCGCACGCTTGGAGGATGCCGGTGCCAAGGACTACCGCGTGCGGTACCGCAGCGGGCCGGGCATGGACCACGTCGGCGAGCGCATTGCGGATCTCGTCGTCCGCCTCTTCCCGGCCGAGTTCGCCGCCCTTGCGGCGTACTGCGCGCGCCATGGTGACTTCTACGACCCCGAGCTCCGCCGCATCGAGCGCGAAGCGCACTTCTACCTCTCCTATGCCGCCTACATCGCGCCCCTTCGGGCCGCTGGCCTTCCGTTCTGCTATCCGGAGGTGGGTGAGGGGAAGGACACGTACGTCAGGGAGACCTTCGATCTCGCGCTGGCGAAGCACCACCAGCAGTCCGGCGACACCGTGGTGCGCAACGACTTCACGCTCAGCGCCCCCGAGCGGATCATCGTCGTCTCGGGTCCGAACCAGGGTGGCAAGACCACGTTCGCCCGCGCCTTCGGTCAGCTCCACCACCTCGCGGCGCTCGGGTGCGCGGTGCCGGGGTCGGCGGCGCGGCTGCACCTGTGCGACCGCATCTTCACGTTGTTCGAGCGCAAGGAGCAGGTGCTCTCCATGCGCGGCAGGCTGGAGGACGACGTGGTACGGGCCCAGCACGCGCTATTGGCGGCGACGCCCGACAGCGTCATCGTGGTGAACGAGCTCTTCTCGTCGACGACGATCCGAGACGCGCGCGCGCTCGGCGAGAAGGTCCTCGCCAAGATGGTGGACCTCGACGTGGTGGCCGTGTACGTCACCTTCGTGGACGAGCTCGCGTCCTTCGGTCCAGCCGTCGTGAGCATGGTGAGCACCGTCGCCTCGGAGGATCCGACCGTGCGCACCTTCCGGATCGTGCGCGGGCCCGCAGACGGCCTCGCCCACGCGCTGGCCATCGCTCGGGCGCACGGGCTCACCTACGAACGGCTCCGTGAACGGATCGAACAAGGGGGCCGGGAGTGAAGGTGCACCTGCTCTTCGAGACGCGAGATCTGGACCTGGCTTGCGCGCTGCCGCCTGGTCACGAAGATCTGCTCTGCGACCTGGAGCTTCCTGCCCTCTTCCGGGCAATGGCAGGGGAAGACGCCTTCCTCTACGACATCGCCATGCGGGTGGTCCTCGCGGGCGTAGAAGAGCCCGTAGAGATCCGGTACCGCCAGGAGGTGCTCGCAGATTGTCTCGCGCATCGCGATGTGGTGCAGCGGATCTACGAGGTCGCCACCGCGGCGCTCTCTGTCCGACGCGGCGCATGGCGCTACGGCTCCGACCTGCCGACCGCCATCCTCTCTGGCGCGCTGGACCAGCTCCAAGCCCTCACCACCCACCTGAAGGCGCTACGCGCGATCGCCGACGCGCACCTGGGGACATTCGAGTCACGAGGGATGCGGGGCTTCGTGTGCTCGGTCCAACAGGATTTGGACGACGCGTACTTCGACGCGCTCGGCCACCACTTCGCGCAGCTCAGGTTCGACGACGGTCATCTGATGACCGCGTCGTTGGACCGGGACAACAGCGGCACCGGCTACGTGCTCCGGCGCCCCATCCGATCCAAGGCGAGCTGGAAGGAACGTCTCGGCCGCAGTGCGCGCGAGACCTATTGGTTCTCCGTCTCTCCGCGGGACCAAGGAGCTGCTCAGGCGCTGTCGACCATCGTCGGTCGTGGCATCAACGAGGTCGCCAACGTGGCCGCGCAGGCTGCTGATCACGTCGTGCGGTACTTCTCCACGTTGCGCGCGGAGCTCGGCTTCTATCTGGCGTGTGCAAATCTGCACGATCGGCTGGCGGCCAGAGGAGTCGCACTGTGCGTTCCTGAACCGAGACCCTGGCAGGAGACGGTCTTGTCGTGCACCGGGCTCCGAGACGTGAGCCTGCTGCTGCGTGAGGATGGTCCTGTGGTCGGCAACGACGTGGAGGCAACCGGCAAGACGCTCGTCGTCGTCACCGGAGCCAACTCGGGCGGCAAGACGACCTTCCTGCGCAGCATGGGGCTCGCGCACCTGATGCTGCGGTGCGGCCTCTTCGTCACCGCGGACTCCTTTCGAGCGAGCGTGTGCCGGCAAGTGTTCACGCACTTCGCCCGAGACGAAGAGGCCGCGATGACAAGTGGCCGCCTCGACGAGGAGCTGCGCAGGATGAGCGCGATCGCCGGTGCGGTCCGTCCTGGCAGCATCGTGGCGTTGAACGAGTCGTTTGCCGCGACCAATGAACGGGAAGGGTCGGAGATCGCGAGACACGTCGTTCGAGCGCTGTTGGCGTGCGACATCAGGGTGTGCTTCGTGAGCCATCTCTTCGACTTCGCCGAGAGCGTCGCTCGGGAGCTCTCGGCGACCACGTTGTTCTTGCGGGCTCCGCGGCGGGGTACCGGCGCACAGGACTTCAGGCTCGAGGTGGGCGCACCGCTCGCGACGAGCTTCGGTGAGGACGTCTACCGGCGCCTCGGCGGCTGGCTCGGCGAAGCGGGGAGCTCCGAGCACGACGGTCGAGCCAAGGCGAGCGGCCATCGAGAGGCGAGCCGCAGCGGCCAGGCGGCGGGGGCGACGTGAGGACCGGCGGATATCGAGTGACGAGGGTCGCCGTGGCGGCCGCGGGCGGTCCTTCGAGCCGTCGCGCGCTCGAGGTCCGCATCGCGCTCGAGGGCCCGGAGGCCGGGAGCACCGTGACGGGAAGCGCCGCCGTGCCCCTCGGCGCGCAGGCCGACGGTGATGCCGTGATGACAC
>JAJZMN010000154.1 GCA_021850345.1 Actinomycetes bacterium
GTCTACGACGAACTGGCCGGCCGTGCGCACCCCGCAGTGGGGACCGAGACGGACCCGGACCTCCCGATCGCCGCTCCGCTCCACCGGGCAATCCGCGAGCGCAGCAACGACTGGTTGATCACCTGCTGCCGGCGCCGGCAGGGAAACGGCAACCACCTGGGCAGAAGTCGTCCCCTCATTGACGATCCGGTACCTCCCCCCTGGCGGGATGAAGACGCCCATGCCTGATTCGACCGGAAAGCGCGCGTCACCGTAGACGCTCACCCTTCCCTCGGCGACGTACCAGCACTGGCCGCCTCCGACCACGGTCGCTTGCCAGTCGCCGCCCGCACCGAGGGCAACGATCTGCTGCACGAGCTCCGGGCAGCCGGTCTCCGCGCTGAGCGTGGTGGTTGCTACTACGCCCCCCGGCGCGACGGGCACCGAGACGTGCTGTACGACGACGGGACCCCGGACGCCTTCTTGCGCCGCTTGGGCTGCCGCGTCCTCCCGCATCATCGGTCGACGGCCGCAGCGACGGGCACCGGTTCCTCCACCGGTTCCGCCGAAGTGCCGACGAACGCGCGACCAAACCCCCGGACTGCTTCGGGGCGGGTGAACCACAAGATTGCAAGGATGACGATCCCCAGCCCGAACCAACCGAGCGCGATCCACACCGAGTAGCTGATGGGCGCCGGCGGCGCCGGCACGATCGACGAGTAGATCGTATAGCCGCAGATCGCAACTGCGCCTAACGGGAGCACGAGATCGAGAAAGACGTTGTATGCGTGCGTTGCTCGGTTCCTCATCCTCCAGAAATAGGCCATCCCGGAAGCCGCCACGAGGATATAGACGAAAAGAATTCCGAGTGATCCGGTGGTCGCCATCATGGCAAAGTACGTGAACACTCCGTAATGGCGACCCAGGGTCGCGCCAAGCACCAGCGTGAGCACGACGGACGTCAAGATCCCAACATAGGGACTCTTGAATCGGGGCGTGGTCGCAGCGAAGAGCGTGGGCAGCCCCTTGTCACGACCGAGCGCGAAGAGCGTTCTCGCCGTGAGCTGCACGCCGGCAAGGGCCGCGACAAAGGCGTCGACGATCACCACCACGTCGAGAAAGGTGCCGAACCAGTGGGCGACGTAGTGATCAGACAGCGTCGTGAGCGCCGTGGCATCCGAGGCCCACTTCCCCACCCCGTGAACGCCGTACCCGACGGCCATCGACCACGTCACAAACACGTAGTAGACGGTCGCGACGATCACGGTGCCGAGTATGGCCCGAGGGATCACCTTGAGAGGCTTTCTGGCTTCCTCGCCCAACACTGCCGCAGCCTCGAAACCGATAAAGCCGGTGAAGGCCAAGACACCGCCGAGAAACAGTCCGTGGGTCGACGGGCTCTCCGCTGGGTCGAGAGGTCGCAGCGTCACTCCGGCGGCACCACCCTTCGACAGGATCGCGACACACAGCGCGAGCACGGTGACGACGCCGATCACTGCAAAGACGAGCTGAACGCGCGTGGAGACACGGATGTCGACGAGCGCAAGGAGCAGCATGATCGCGAGCAGGATCAAGTACCACGTGAACCAGCTGAGGTGGATCGCGGTATTCGAAGTGAGCACTGTGGCTAGGTAGTCGCTCGAGATAATGAGCACGAAAGAGATCCCGACCGCGTATGCGACTGCGTAGAGCCACCCGCCGACGAATCCCGCTTGGGGGCCGAGGCCTCTTACGGTGTATGCATAGAGGCCGCCTGCGTGTGCGATCCGTTTGGCGAACCGCACGATGACCGAGGCGAGGCACAGGCTTCCCGCTCCAGCGATCACATACGCCCACGGTGCCGCCAGCCCCGCCGAAGCGGCGACGCCCGCGGGTGCCGCGGAGACCCCGAAGGCGAGCGCCAGCAATGCGAGCGATTGTGCGATCGCGTCGGGACTGCCCAGGATGTTCTGGCGAAGCCCACCGCGGGTGTCGGCGCTCGACGAGGTCGTCATGTGTCTCCTTCCAAAAGGCTGCGCGAGCTGTGTCGTTCCACGTCCGGCACCATTGCGAGCACCCGGACCGGGCCACCGTTGGCGCCACGCACCTTCAGGGGCGCGACGACAATGGGGCAGCGGGGCGGAAGCTCATCGAGAGCGGCCAGGTTCTCGAGGATGACGCATCCGGCCGAGAGCCAGATCCGGTGGAGCTCGTAGCTCGTGCTCTCGACGGGATCGGCAGAAGGGCCATCGAAGCCCACTCCCGAGACGCCCCGGGCGATCAACGCCGATGACGCGTCGGCGTCGGGAAAGCACCATCCGTGCCAGTAGGACTCACTCCCCCAATTGCGGGCGTTCCCAGAGCAGAAGAGAACCAGGTCGTTCGCCCGCACAAGAGGGAGGTGCGGCTCGAGCTCCGACGCCGTCACCGGACCGGGTGCGTGCGCACGATAGTCCAGCACCACGGCTTCGGTGACCAAGCGGCTCAGCGGAATGTCGTCGAGCGTGGCACCACCGAGAATCTGATGAGCCGGCGCGTCGACGTGCGTGCCACTGTGGTTCACGAACGTGTACTGCGACATGGCATAGCCGTCGGTGTCGACAGCGGCGAGGTCGGCAAAGCGCGGGCGAGCGATCCCGTCCATCACCGGCATCGCGTCGTCGTAATAGTGGGAGCAGTCGACAACCCTCATGCGGTTCCCTTGTCGTGGTTGGTTCGCAACCGCACCGCCCCCCCGGGTCGTTCTGACCGTGTGTGATCAAATGTACGGGTTCGCACCCCTGAGATCAACACTTATCCCCTGTACAGGTGCTTCCCGTCGTCGTGGCTTGCTGGCCAGTGGGCGCGCCACGCCCGCGTCGCGCCGCTCACCCCGCACCCTGCAGGGAACATGGACCCGAAGGGTGAAGCGGGTCCCCCCCGAGGCGGGGGCTCAAAAATTATGCGCGCTCGGAGGGATTCGAACCCCCAACCTTCTGATCCGTAGTCAGATGCTCTAGTCCGTTGAGCTACGAGCGCGTGCTCGAGAGAGCACTCTATTTTATCCGGGCCACCGAGGGCATCGGGGCCGAACCCTCCCCCGGTGCGATGGGCGGACGGCAGCAAGTGGGCACGGCACCACAACGGCGAGCGCCGCTTCCCCCTGCCCCGCGGCTTCAAACCCCCAAGTGGTGGCCTTCCCAGAGCTTGATTCCCCCCAGGATGCCGGCGGTGTTGTCGACGAGCGTCACCCTGGCGGCCACCTCGCCGAGGTGATCGAGGACGACACGACGGGCGTTGCCACCGCCGATGAAGAGGTGGTCGAAGAAGAACAGCCCGTCCAGATTGGCGATGGCCTTGCCCACTCGCCGGATCCACCGATGGTCGCCGATGTCCTTGCGCGTCCGCTCCCCGAGCTGCTCGTTGTACGTCTCCCCCTTCCGGAACGGCTGGTGCGCGATCTCGAGGTGAGGCATCAGCGATCCGTCCAGGAAGAGCGCCGTGCCGAACCCGGTTCCGAGCGTCACCACCAGCTCCAGCCCCGTCCCGGTCACGACCGCAAGTCCCTGGACGTCCGCATCGTTGGCGACGCGGGTCGCCTTCCCGGTCATCGTCCGGAGCGCCCCCGCGAGGTCGAAGTGCCGCCAGGACGCCTCGAGGGCGGGATCGACGGCGGTGCCCGGGCCGCTCATCGTGACGAAGTGCGGCGCACTCAGGACCACGCCGTTGCGGACCATGCCGGGGAAGCCTGCAGACACGCGGTCCGCTTCCGGCAGCTTCGCGACGAGCTTGCCGAGCTTTGTCAGCAGGCTGCCGGTCCCGGAAGGAGGCAGGGGGTACGTCGTCGCGGTCCGCACACGCGGGGCGACCATGGCTCCGGACGCGTCGAGAACCGAGGCCTTGAGACCCGTGCCGCCGATGTCGATGGCGAGGGTATGCGGGCGGTCCGGCGCGCGTAACGCATCCTCGGTCGTCACGACCGCGACTGTAACCCTGCACGACGCGTCCACCAGTTCGACGGCGAAGGCACACGCCTCTCCGTCGCGCGGCCTGGGACGGAGGCGGCCGCGAGGCTCCCCGTTCCGCCCCGTGCGGCGAGCTCCGCATCGGTGAACCACGATCGGAGACCGAGACGCACCGGTGGCAGCGAGCCGTAGAGGAGGACGGCATGACCCTTCGGAAGTCGGCGCAGGGTGTCGGGCGGAAGGAGCCGGCGGACTTGCGTTGAGGTCGTGACCGTCCGTTCGCCGCGGGCGCCGCGGGTCACCGATGGCGTCATGAGCTCCTGGTCGCCGGCAAGGTGGCTCGCGAAGTCCAGGGTCCCGGGATCGGCGATCCCGGGTAGGAACAACTTCGCTCGGTGGTTGTTCACGACCGTGGCGGCGCGCTCGCCGTAACGGGCGCGGACCTGAGCGAGGTCCTGCCAGACCGTGACCAGTTGGACGCCGTGACCGGCGCACGTCGCGGCGAGCCCGTCGAGCTCCTTCAACGGCGCGATGTTCGCGGCTTCGTCGAGCACGACGAGCAGCGGCGGGTCCAATGGGCGACCCGTCCGCGCGGACGCGGAGAACGCCGCATGGACGACCTGAGCAACCAACGCGGAGAACACGGCACGCAGCCGGTGCTGGTCGTGGGCAGGGGCGCAGATGTAGAGGGTATGGCACCCGCCGAGGAGCGCCGCGGGGTCGATCTCTTCGCCGATCGGTCCCCCGACGGCGCGCACTGGGACCCCGTAAGGGGGGGTGAGCTCGCCCGCCGCGCCGGCCGGGACGTCGTCGGAGATCTCGGGCTCGGCGAAGGGCTCGAGGACGGTCTCGGCCGTCGTGTAGACCGCGGAGCGCTGCCGTTCGTCACGAAGCCACGTGGCTCTCGCAGCCTGCAGCGCGTCGGGTACGCCGGCGGCGTGCAGGATGTCGAGCACCTCCTCGGTCTCCTGAGTGTCCACCCACCGCACGACGTCATGCATCGTGCGGCCGCCGGCGGCGGCCGCAAAGAGCAACGGCGCGAGGAGCTTCGCTGCCGTCGCGTACCAGAATTCCCCGTCGGCGCTCGTACCCTCGCCTCGAGCGACCTCCGTGAGGTCGGACGCGACCCGTCGGGCGAGCGCCCACGAGCGCGCCGCGGAGACCGGTGACCACGGATTGCGCGGCAGGCCGGTCGTCCCTACGGGGTCGAAGCACCACACGTTCCCGCATCGACGGCGCCACTCGAGAGTGTCGCGAACGAGGTCGGTCTTCACGCTCGCAGCGAGGATCGGCCCCTCCCAGCCGAGGATCGCCGGCACGGCCAGGGACGTCGTCTTGCCGCTCTGGGTCGGACCGATGACCGCGACCGACTGCGCCGGTTCCGCCGCGAGGAGCTGGTGGCGCGGGACGCGGCCCCCTTCCTCGCCGAGCACCAGCCGGCCGCGAGACACACCCTTACAGCGGAGCGAGCCCAGGTCGGCACGGCGAGCCCAGCGCGCGCCTTCCGGCGATCCGTGCGACCGGCGTGGCCCGTGGAAGGACGCGAGCAGGGAACCGGGGGCACCCGGCCGAGCTGGTGGTCGAGCGCTGCGCGCGGTATTGGCGCGACGCGGAATCCCTCGGCGCCCGACGCCCCCCGACACCAGGACCGCGCCGACGACCCCGACGACGAGCAGGCTCAGGTGGCCGGTCACGCCGGCACCAGCCGACGAGGACGAGGGGCGCCGGCGGCCCCGACCGGCAGCTGCACCCGGTCTCCGAGCGGGGGGTCTGGCTGAGGCCGCATCGCCGCATCCGTATCCACGATCGATCGTTCGCCTTGCCCCACCACATGCTGGACCAGGAACGACCGGCGCCCCACCTTCCACAGCGCGACTCCGCGCCGCAGCTGCTGGACTGCTTCTGCCTCCGTTTCCGACAGCGACAGCAGCTCGCGTGCTGCCGCCACCTCTCCTGGCGCCTGCCCGTAGACGACTCTGGTCTCGGAGTCTGCGAGGAGACCGTTCGCCAGTCCGACCTGCTCGGAACCGGCGGCCCCTACCGCCTGCAGGTCCGACACCCGGTGCAGCACCGCCACGTTGGCGACTCCGTACGCTCTCGAGAGCTTCCAGGACGCTTGGAGCCATCGCGCCACGCCGAGGTTGGCGAGCACGGCCCATGCCTCGTCGACGACCACGAATACCCGCGAGGCTCCCGTCGACGTCTGCCGTGCGAGCGTGGCCTGGAGCCAGGCAGTCGCACAGGCCATGAGCACGCCGAGCGCGGGCGAGTTGTACAAGGCCGAAAGGTCGAGCGCGACGAACGGCCCCGTGAGGTCCAGCCCTGGAGTCGTAGGACCGTCGAACATGCCGCGCAGGTCTCCGTGGACCAGCCGCCGGAGCTCGAGGGCGACGTCGCGGCCGTCCTCGAGCAGCGCTGCACGGTCCGTGCGCACGCTCGCCGCAGACTCCTCGTCGGGGTCGAGCAGTGCGTCTACGACCTGCGGGAGCGTGGGCACCCCGCGGGCGACGAAGACCGCGTCGAGCGCGAGGTCCGTCGCCGTGCGTTCCCGGGGAAGCAGCGGACGCCCCAGGCAGGCGGACGCGAGCGACGCGAGGACCTCAGCCTGACGGCGCCCCGCGCGGGGCCCCGTCCGGCGGGGAGTACCGGTCGCCCCATGCACCGGTGCGAACGTCTCCTCGGGCCGGCCGGTCGCGGGATCGAGAGGCTCGAGGTCCTCGCCGGCCGGACCCGGATCGAGTGGATTCAACCGGACCGATCCTCCCGGGCGCAGCGCGACCGGGCGGGCCCCCCAGGCCGCGGCGAGCGCGCGGTACTCGCCCTTGGGATCCACCACCCATGCGCGGCGCCCGAACACCGCCTGGCGCCAGAGGTACGTCTTGATGAAGGCGCTCTTGCCGCGGCCGATCTGCCCGAACACGATCATGTTCGGGTTTGATAGCAGACCAGCTGCGTACAGTTCGAAGGGGTCGTGCACGAAGGACCCGCCGAGCAGGTCGCGTCCGACGAGCACGCCCTTGTGGCCGAGCCCCGC
>JAJZMN010000160.1 GCA_021850345.1 Actinomycetes bacterium
GAGCCATAATAAGCCTACATCCAAAATCGGTGGATAAACCCCCGCCAACTCGACCTGGCTGACTACTGGCGCTTTTGGAGATCCACCGTCACACCGGTGACCGTCCCGGAGTCGTCGGTCACGTAGGTGCCATTGGACAAGTCGAGAACCACCAACGCGTTGCCGAAGGGGTCCTCGACAACGGCAACATGACCAACCGGGATGTCGACTGGCTCGGCGACCACCCGGCCGCCATGGGCGCAGAACAGCTCAACGGCATCGGCAGCTGACTGCACCTTCCAATTCGGCTCGTATCGCTCTCGGGTACTGAGCACGAGTTCGGTGGCGGAGCCGGGCAGTTCGAGACCGGCCTGGCCGACGTCGTCGTTGCGCCAACGCAAACGGTGGCCGAGGGCATCTCGGTAGAAGGCAAGTCCGGCATCGAGGTCTGGCACGCGGACGGTCACTGCGTCCACGGAGTCAAGCAGGGGGCTCATCCGCCCAGTATCGCCCACCGACTTTTGGATTCAACGGTTCTTCCACCGACTTTGGACGTGGGCTTCTTCGTCACTCTTTGTCGCCGGCTCGGACTTTCGCCCATCGGTGCAGCTTCCCGGTCAGCGGAGAAGCCACCCGCCATCGACGAAGAGATCGACCCCGTTGACGCCGCCCGACTCGAGGAGGAACCTCGTCGCCTCTACGACTTCGGCCATCGTGACGAGGCGGCCGATCGGGGTCCTCGACACGACGGCATCGAGTGGCTTGCCCTCCCAGTAGGGGCTGTCGCCCACGATGCCCGGATGGACGGCGTTCACCCTCACGGGCGCGAGCTCGCACGCCAGCGTGCGCACCATGCCCGACACCCCGCCGTTCACCGTGCTCACCGTCGTCGACCCTTCGTAGGGGCGTTCCTTCGCGAGGCCACCGAAGAGCACGATCGACGCGTCGGCCGTGAAGCGCTTCGACAGCACATGGACGGCCTGCAGGTAGCCGACCAGCTTCAAGATGACGAGCCGCTGGGCGCTCAGCGTGTCGTAGTCGACCACACGGTTGACGTCTCGCTCGATGGCAGTGATCGCCAGCCGCTCGACAGAACCGACACCGTCGAGCGTGCGCGCGATCGACTCGGGCGCGGCGAGATCGACACCGATCCCGGTCGTCGACCCGCCAATCTCGGACGCCACCCTCTCCGCCCGCGCCGCGTCGCGGCCGGAAATGACGACGTCCCTTCCTTCCCGGGCGTACGAGGTGGCGAGCTCCTTCCCGATCCCGGCCGTCCCCCCGATGATCACCACCTGACCGCCGCTCATCGTCGCTCCTCTCTCTCGCGACCGGTAGCTACCGGTCGAACGGACATCAACGGATACCACCATTTCCGAGCGCTGGCTCGGTCCAGGCGCTCAGCGACGCGCCCGAGGCTGTCTCGAGGGAGCGGGCTGACCACGGTCAGGGCTCGGTGACCACGGTCAGGGCTCGGTGACCACGGTCAGGCCTCGGTGACCACGGTCAGGGCTCGGTGACCACGGTCAGGGCTCGGTGACCGCTCCCCGGTCCGCACCCGTCACGAGTCGGGCGTACTTGGCGAGAACACCCGAGGTGTAGCGGGGCGGGAAGGGCTTCAGCACCACGCGTCGGCGCGACAGCTCGTCGGCCGGCACGAGGAGGTCGACTCGATGCTCTTCGACGTCGATCCGCACGGGGTCCCCGTCCTCCACCAGTGCGATCGGCCCCCCGTCCACCGCCTCCGGAGCAACGTGGCCGATGCACAACCCGTGCGTGCCGCCCGAGAAGCGGCCGTCGGTGACCAGCGCGGAGTCGCTGCCGCGCCCGGCCCCTTTCATCGCCCCGGTGACGGCGAGCATCTCGCGCATCCCCGGGCCGCCCTTGGGCCCCTCGTAGCGGATGACGACGACGGATCCGGGTTGGATGGAACCGGCGAGGATGGCGTCGAGGGCGGCCTGCTCACCGTCGAAGACGCGAGCAGTCCCCTCGAACGTCATCTGGTCGATCCCCGCGACCTTCACGACGGCGCCGCTGGGGGCGAGCGAGCCTCGGAGCACCGCGAGCCCTCCTTGGGCGTGGATCGGGTCCGTGAGCGGCCGTACGACCGTGCCGTCTGGTGCCGGCGGCGAGAGGGCAGCGAGGTTCTCGGCGACGGTCTTCCCGGTCACGGTCAGGCAATCGCCGTGGAGGAGGCCTGCGTCGAGCAGTTCACGCATCACCGTTGGCACACCGCCGACACGGTCGATGTCGACCATGTGGAACCGGCCGTGTGGCTTCGTGTCCGCGAGGTGCGGCACCCGGGCGGCGACCCGGTTGAAGTCCTCCAGCTCGAGGTCGACGCGGGCCTCGTGGGCGATGGCCATGAGGTGAAGCACGGCGTTCGTGGACCCGCCAAGCGCCATCACCACCGCGATCGCGTTCTCGAAGGACTCCTTGGTCATGATCTGGCGCGGGCGGATGCCGTGCTCCAAGAGCGCGATGACGGCACGGCCGGAGTCGTAGGCGAACTGGTCCCGCCTGCCGTCGACGGCCGGCACCGACGCGCTTCCCGGGAGCGACATGCCGAGCGCCTCGGCGACTGAGGCCATCGTGTTCGCGGTAAACATCCCGGCGCACGAACCCTCGGTCGGGCACGCGTGGCGCTCGATCAGCGCGAGCTCCTCGTCGCTCAGCGCCTCGACCGCGTGCGCGCCGACCGCCTCGAACACGCTCACGATGTCGAGCGAACGGTCGTCGAGGTGGCCGGGCAGGATGGTCCCGCCGTAGAGGAAGACGGAGGGCAGGTTCACGCGGGCGGCCGCCATGAGCATGCCGGGGAGCGACTTGTCGCATCCCGCAAAGGTGACGAGCGCGTCGAAGCGCTCGGCATGCATCATCGTCTCGATCGAGTCGCAGATGATCTCGCGGCTGACCAACGACGCCCGCATGCCCTCGTGTCCCATCGAGATCCCGTCGGAGACCGCGATGGTGACGAACTCGAAGGGGAACCCGCCGGCGGCGCGGACGCCGTCCTTCGCACGCTTTGCGAGGCGGTCGAGAGGGAGGTTGCACGGGGTCACCTCGTTCCAGCTCGACGCCACCCCCACCTGCGGCTTGTCCCAGTCGTCGTCGGTCATACCCACCGCGCGCAACATGGCACGTGCCGGTGCGCGAGTCGGGCCCTCCGTCACCTCGTAGCTACGCGGCTTCAGTCCTGGCCGCTCGGCGGCTTCGCTCGGGTTCGTCACTGCTGGACGCTCCTCATCCTCGATCCTCGATCCTCGATCCTCGGTCCTCGGTCCGGTCCTCGGTCCTCGATCCTCGATCCTCACTTCTCGTTCGCGCTCCCAGCTCCTCGATCGTCCCGGAGGCGACGGAGCTCGGCCGCGATCGCCTTTCCGTCGGCCTTTCCGCCCGTCGCCCGCATCACCTGGCCCGTGAAGAAGCCGGCAAGCTTGTCCTCCCCCGCGCGGAAGCGGGACCACTCCTCGGGGTTGGCTTCGACGGCCTCACGCACGACGGCGGTAAGCGAGCTCTCCGAGAGCGATTCGAACCCCTTCTCCGCAGCGATCGCCGCTGGATCGCCGCCACCGGCCGCCAGGAGCTCCGCGAGCACCGCCTTCGACTGGGTCGCCGTGAGGGCGCGCTGCGCCTCCATCTCCACAACCGCACCGAAGGCTGCGGGATCGAGCGCGAGCGCCGCTTCGAGATCGGCGGCCAACTCGTTGGCGGCGCGCACGAGCGCCAGCTCGATCGGCGCGCCCTGCGCCGTGGCTGCGACCACGAGGTCGTCCAACCCTTGCCCGACGAGCACGCGGATCTGCTCGACCTGCTGAGGCGTCGGCGTGCCTTCGAGGAGCTGAGCGAGCCGTTGGCGCCGAGCGGACGGCAACAGCCCGATCGCTGCAGCTGCAAGGGCCTGCCACTCGGCATCGGGCGCGAGCGGGACCAGGTCGGGCTCGGGGAAGTAGCGGTAGTCGAAGGCCTCTTCCTTCGACCGGAGCGGCACCGTGCGCCCGGCGTTCTCGTCCCAGTGCCGCGTCTCTTGGACGACGATCCCTGTCGCTTCCAGCAGCGCCACCTGGCGTGCCGCCTCGTGCTCGATGGCACGTCCGAGCGATCGGATGGAGTTGAGGTTCTTGATCTCACAGCGCGTACCGAGCTCCTCCGTCCCGGCCCGCCGGACCGAGACATTGGCGTCGACCCGGAGCGATCCCTCCTCCATCCGTCCATCGGACGCGCCCGTCGCCACCAGCACCGCGCGCAGCTCTGTCACGTACAGGCGCGCCTGGGCGGCAGACCGGATGTCCGGCTCGCTCACGATCTCGACGAGCGGCACGCCGGCTCGGTTGTAGTCGACGAGCGCGTACTCGGCGGCATGGATGCGACCGGTCTCGCCCTGATGCATCGTCTTGCCGGTGTCCTCTTCGAGATGCGCGCGCACGATGCCGACTCGGCTGCCGTCGGGCAGGTCGAGGCCACCACCGACATTGATCGGCTCGTCGTACTGACTGATCTGGTAGTCCTTGGGCATGTCCGGATAGAAGTAGTTCTTCCGGTGGAACACCGACGGCCGGACCTCGCAGTGGAGCGCCGCTCCGATACGCATTGCGAGCTCGACGGCGTTCTCGTTGAGGACGGGCAGCGAGCCCGGTAGGCCGAGGCAGACCGGGCACACGTTGGTGTTCGGATCATCGCCGAACGCGTTCTTGCAGCTGCAGAAAAGCTTCGTGCGCGTCTTGAGCTCGCAGTGGACCTCCAGTCCGACGACCGTCTCCCAAGCCGCGTCCGGCCCCGCAGCGTTGGTGTGGGTTGCGCTCATCACCGCCCCCTGTCGCCTTCCCGCGCCACCTCGCCGGCGGGCGACCGCCCGTCGCGCGGGACCCAACCCCGGCCTGCCGCCGCTCGCTCGAGCGCCGCCGCGACCTGAAACATCCGCGCTTCGCACAGCGCGGGCGCGAGCACCTGGACGCCGACGGGAAGCCCGTCCTCCCCCGCGCCGAACGGCACGCTGATGGCGGGGTGCCCCGAGAGGTTGGACGGGATCGTGCAGACGTCGGACATGTACATCGCCAGCGGATCGGCGGTCCGCTCGCCGATGGCGAAGGCGGTCGTCGGGGCGGTGGCTCCGAGCAGCACGTCGAACCGCTCGTACGCTCGGTCGAACGCGCGGATCATCAAGGTCCGCACCCGCTGGGCCTTCCCGTAGTACGCGTCGTAGTACCCGGCGGACAGGGCGTAGGTGCCGAGCATGATGCGTCGCTTGACCTCGGCCCCGAACCCTGCCGTCCGCGTCGCCGTGTTCATTGCCGACACGTCCGCGCCGCCCACCCGGAGCCCGTAGCGGACGCCGTCGTACCGGGCGAGGTTCGACGATGCCTCGGCCGGCGCGATCAGGTAGTAGGCCGAGAGCCCGAACCGCATCTCGGGGACCGCGACCTCCTCGACCAGGGCGCCCGCCTTGGCAAGGTCGTCTGCCGCCTCGCGGACCCGGCGCGCCACGTCGGAGGCGGTGTCGTCGACGAGCTCGTGGACCACACCGACGCGCAGTCCGTCGACGCCGGCGTCGAGAGACCGGACGAGCTGAGGCGCGGGCCGGTCGAGGGACGTGCTGTCGAGCGGATCGTGCCCGGCGATCACTTCGAGGAGGAGCGCCGCGTCCTCGACCGATCGCGCGAAGGGGCCGATCTGATCGAGGGAGCTCGCAAACGCGATCAGCCCGTAGCGGGACACGAGGCCATACGTCGGCTTCATCCCGACCGTCCCGCAGAGCGCGGCGGGCTGGCGCACGGACCCCCCCGTGTCGGAGCCGAGCCCCAGCGGGACGAGTCCAGCCCCGACAGCCGCAGCGGACCCGCCCGAGGAGCCTCCCGGGACCCGCGTGGGGTCCATCGGGTGGCGGGTCGGTCCCTTGCAGGAGTTCTCCGTCGACGAGCCCATGGCGAACTCGTCGAGGTTGGTCTTGCCGACGACGACCGCTCCCGCGTCGCGCAGACGCCTCACGACGGTCGCGTCGTACGGTGGCCGCCAACCCTCGAGGATCCTCGACGCACAGGTCGTCGGGATCCCCCGGGTGCACAGGTTGTCCTTCAGCGCGATCGGCACGCCGGCGAGCGGCCCGGGATCGCGACCCGCTCGCACGACCTCGTCCACCGCGTCGGCGGTTGCTCGGGCCTCGTCGGCGGGCACATGCAGAAATGCGTGGAGCTGAGGGTCTCGCGCAGCGATCGCCGCGAGCGTGGCGTCCACGACTGACCGCGCGGTCCGACGGCCGCTTCGGACCGCGTCGGCGATGTCCATCGCGCGCTCGGTGGCCACCGGTCTGAGGTCGTCGCTCACGGGGCCTCCCCCACGATCCTCGGCACCTTGAACCTCCCGTCCTCGACCTCGGGCGCCGCGGCAAGGACCTCTTCCCGGTCGACTCCCGGGGCGGGTTCGTCGGGGCGCAGCACGTTTCGGACCGGGAGCGGGTGGGCCGTGGGCGGCACGTCCGCCACGTCGAGCGCGGCGACGTCCCGGGCGTGGTCGATCACCCGGGCAAGCTGGCCGGTGAACGTGTCGAGCTCCTCTTCGGTCAATGCGAGGCGTGCGAGCCCGGCCACGTGGGCGACATCCTCGCGGCTCAGCGACCTCGGTGCGCCGATGTCCTCTCCTGTCCGGGTCATGTCCACTCCTGAGATTCCCGTGTGGTCATCGAGACTCCGCGGCGGTCACCGAGACTGCGGTCACCGAGACTCCGCGGCGGTCACCGAGACGACGAACTCCTCGATGCGCTTTTCGACTTCCTCGTGGTCGTAGTCCACCATCGCATTGTGGTAGCTCCGTTCG
>JAJZMN010000128.1 GCA_021850345.1 Actinomycetes bacterium
CCTCCCGTGCAGCCCACTCCGACAACCTCATATGGACAGGCTAGTACATATGTTCGCAGAGAGTTAGTGATGGTCAGCGGAGCAGTTCACAACCCCCTCACGACCGACGTGGCGCCCGCCTACGACCACATCACCTCGGCGATCGGCGCAGCCACGATCGGCATGTTCGGCACCGCGATGCTCTGCTACGTGACGCCCAAGGGGCATCGCGGTGCCCAGGCGTGGGAGGACGCCCTGTCGCAGGCGCGTTTCGAGCTCCGTTGGGAGGACCAGTTCAACCTCGCCCTCGATCCCGACACCGCCCGGGCGTTCCACGACGAGACCCTCCCGGCCGAGCCTGCCAAGACCGCCCACTTCTGCTCCATGTGCGGCCCCAAGTTCTGCTCGATGCGGATCAGCCACGACCTTCGCAAGAGTGCCGCAGAGGAACATCTTGACCTCGACGAGTCGATCGACGAGTCGATCGAGCTCGGCATGAAGCAGAAGGCGGCAGAGTTCGTCGCGGCCGGCTCCCAGCTCCATGGCGCGCTGCCGGTGGACATCTCCCGAGACTCCGATCATCGAGATCCGATAGGATTCAGGGTCGAGGTACGTGGGTTGGGGCCATGGTGACGGTGCGGACACGTAGGGACGTCTCGATCACGGCGCAGGCCGTTTCATGGCTCGCGGCCTTCGAAAGGGCGCTCGCAGCCAAGAGCCGGCCGAGCTTCGACGAGCTCTTCGTGCCCGAAGCCTGCTGGCGCGACATGGTCTCGCTCAGCTGGGACACGTGCCAGTTCTGGGGGCGAGACGCCGTGCGCGACGCCATGTTCGGGTACTGCGAGCCGGCAGGTTTGACCAACCTGCGCCTGGACGACGAGCGTTCGGCACCCAGGATGGCCGACTTCGCCGGGAGCGCGGTCGCCGAGGTCTTCTTCTCGTTCGACACGACGGTCGGCTGGGGCAAGGGGTTCGCTCGCTTGGTGCCGGACGACTCGGCGCCGCAGGGAATGCGCGCCCTCATGGTCGGCACGGCGCTCGTCGGTCTGCACTGTGCGCCGGAGCCCAAGGGTCGCCACCCGCGGCTCGGGTTCGATCCGGAGTACCCCGGTCAGTCCTGGCGCGACTGGAAGTCGTCGAAGTCGGATTTCTCCCGGCGGGATCCCGACGTCCTGATCATCGGTGGGAGCCAGGCCGGTCTCAGCGTCGGGGCGCGCTTTGAGCGCAAGGGTATTTCATATCTGATCGTCGAACGGCAGGCGAGGCCCGGCGACACCTGGCGCCACCGCTACGAGGCGCTGGCGCTGCACACGCCGACGTCGATGAACGATCTTCCCTACATTGCGCTGCCGGCGCACTGGCCGACGTTCTTGTCGAAGGATCACTGGGCCGACTGGCTCGACTGCTACGCGGCCCTGATGCACCTGAACTTCTGGGGATCCGTCGAGGCGACCCGGGCGTCGTTCGACGAGACGAAGAGGGTATGGACGGTGTCTCTCCGGCTGGCGGATGGCACCGAGCGGATCATGCATCCAAAGCATGTCGTCCTCGCCATCGGGGGAGTCGGCAGCACCCCCCGGGTTCCCGACCTGCCGGGCCTCGGCGAGTTCAGGGGCGCCGTGATGCACTCGTCGGCCTTCCAGGGAGCCGAGGCGTTCAGGGGCAAGCGAGTGATGGTCATCGGCGCAGCCACGACCGCGCACGACATCTGTCTCGACCTCTTGCGCAAGGGCGCCTTCCCCACCATGGCCCAGCGCGGGCCGACCTGCGTGGTGGACATCAGCGAGGTGCTGGAGTTCGGTGCCGACTATGCACGCCTGCCGGTTGACGAGGCTGATCAGATGCGAAGTGCGACGAGCCTGCCGCTTCTCGTCAGACGCGCCCAGCTGAGGACCGAGGTGACGGAGATCTCGCATGCCGAGCTCCATGCCGGCCTGCGCAGGGCGGGGCAGAAGCTCACCGTCGGAGACGACCGAACCGGCTGGTCGATGAAGCTGTTCCGGGACCTGGCGGGGTACTACTTGAACGTCGGTGCTTCCCAGGCGATCGTCGAGGGAAAGATCAAGATGCTGGACTTCGCCCGGATCGACCGGTTCGTCGAAGACGGCGTCCTCCTCGACGACGCCACCTCGATGCCCTTCGATGCCGTGGTCATGGCCACCGGGTACAACGATGTGTCGGATGCCCTCGGCGAGCTGCTCGGCGGCGAGGTCGCTCGGAAGATCGGGCGGTGTGTCGGCATCGGCGAGGATGGCGAGTACCCGACGATGAGCCGCCCGACGGCCCAGCCGCATCTGTGGTTGATCGGGGGCGCGATCGTCGACGCGAGAAAGTCGAGCGACATCCTGGCCCTCCAGGTCATCGCCCAGATGGAGGGTCTCGTGCCGAGCATGGTCCGTGTGGCCGACGGAAGCGCACGGCCCTTGGATCTCACGCCGGGATTGGTGTCGATGGTGGCCGACGCACCCGCGGACGCGCCGCGAGGCGCTGTCCGCAGGCGCCGTTAGGCCTCCGGCAGATGCCGGGCGACGCGGCGTCGGGTGTGGTGGACGCCGGGCCGGCGGGACGGAGGGATGGGATGCGTCCCCCGGCCCATGGCGCCCACCACCGTGGCTGGATCCCCATGTCGCATCACCTGTACCGATTCCCCGGTTGCAGCCAATGCAAACCCCGGTGCAGGCCGCGGCGATCCATCGTCCGCGCCCGGTCGGCGCCGCCGCGCGTCGGTGGGTAGGGTCTTGCCCATGGCCGACAGGTCGCGCTTCGCAGAGCTGGCGATGGAGCACATGCCGGCGTTGTACTCCGCGGCGCTGCGCATGACGCGGAACTCCTCCGACGCCGAGGACCTCGTCCAGGAGACCTTCTTGAAGGCCTACCGGGCCTTCGATTCGTACACCGATGGCACCAACCTGCGTGCCTGGCTCTATCGCATCCTGACCAACACGTACATCAACGCCTATCGCTCCGCCCAGCGTCGGCCGGAGGTGACCGACGTCGAGGACGTCGAGGACCTCTACCTGTACCGCCGGCTGTCGCCGAGCGACGGCGCTCGCAGCGCCGAGGATGTCGCGCTCGAAGGCTTCACGGACGACGAGGTGAAGGCGGCGATCGAGGCCCTGCCCGACGCCTTTCGCATCGCCGTGCTCCTCGCCGATGTGGAGGGGTTCAGCTACAAGGAGATCGCCGAGATCACCGACGCCCCCATCGGGACGGTGATGAGCAGGATCCACCGGGGAAGAAGAGCCCTCCAGAAGACGTTGCACACATTCGCGGAAGCACGGGGGCTCGTCTCGGCGGGCCCGGCGACGCCGTGAGCGCGGTGCCGCGTCGGGAGACGTGAGCGCGGTGCCGCGCCGGGAGAAGTGACAGGAGACCTACGGTGGCCGACGATGGACGGGGCGGGTGTGGTGGCGACGGCGCCGCGGACGTGGACTGTGACGACGCCGTCCGCCAGCTCTACAGCTATCTCGACGGCGAGCTCACTGAGGAGCGGCGGCTGAAGATCGCGATGCACCTGGATGACTGCGGCTCCTGCTCCGGGGCGGCGGGCTTCGAAGCCGAGCTGCGGTCGGTCATCTCGAGCCGTTGTCGCGACCGGGTGCCCGACTCGTTGATCGAGCGGGTCGCCGCGGCGATCGCCGCAGAGGACGCCCGCCTGAGTGCTGGCTCGTGAGCGCGGTTCTCGAGCCTCGCGACGACGACGGCAGGGAGCAGGGCGATGCCGCGTCCGGCCCCGGACTGGTCGATTGGCGCGTCGCCGAGCGCGTGGCCGGATGGGTCATCGCGCGGCGGCCCCCCGACGTCACCGTCGACCCCCCCGAGCTCTCGGCGTCTTTTGCCCGTGCGACCGCGCGGGCAGAGGAGCTGATCGCCGAGCACACGGGCTGGCGCGCGCCGACCCCCGCCCGATCGGTGGTGACGGACCGCGAAGGCTGGGCACGGGCAAACGTCGCGTCGTTCCAGCGCCTGCTCGGCCCCGCGCTCGTGAAGTTCGAGCGCAAGAAAGAGGAGCGCAAGGCCGCGCGCCGGCGCCGGAGCCAGGCGGCATCGCTCCCTTCGTGGCTGACCGAGCTGCCCGAGCCGCTCGCGGGCAAGGTCGCGGGGGCGAGCCGTTCGATGAGCGGCGCGCAGCTCGGCGCGGTCCTCGGCTGGATGTCCACCCGCGTGCTCGGTCAGTACGACCTGCTGCTCACCGAGGAGATGGCGCAGGACCAGGACCTCCTCTACTACGTGGGCCCCAACATCGTGGAGCTCGAGCAGCGGTTCGGGTTCGAGCCAGACGAGTTCCGGCTCTGGCTGGCGCTGCACGAGGTCACGCACCGCTGCCAGTTCACCGCGGTGCCGTGGCTGCGCGGGTACTTCCTCTCCCTCGTGGACCAGGCGATCGAGCCCTTCCAGGCCGACCCTCGCCGCCTGGCGGAGATGGTGCGCCGCACGGCTGACCAGCTGCGATCTGGGCAGAGCCCCCTCGACGACGCCGGTGTCCTCGGCCTCGTCGCCAGCGAGTCCCAGATGGAGGCGATCCGGCGGCTGCAGGCGATGATGAGCCTGCTCGAAGGGCACGGCGACGTCACCATGGACCGGGCCGGCGCCTCGGAGGTACCTGACGCTTCCCGCTTCTCCCAGACGCTCCACGAACGGCGCCAGTCGGTGAAGGGCCCGGCCAAGGTGCTCCAGCAGGTGCTCGGGCTGGAGGCCAAGATGCGCCAGTACCAGCAGGGCGAGGAGTTCATCCGCGCGGTCGAGGCCCGAGGTGGCAACGAGCTCTTCTCACGCGTGTGGCAGGGGCCCGAGTGGCTGCCGACGATGGCCGAGATCCGAGAGCCGCAGCGGTGGATCGACCGGGTGGAGGGCGAGGCCGCCCCGAAGTGACCGGCGGCGACTCGGCGCCGGGCGCGGCACCGCTCGCGCTCGGGCTCCTGGCGCGCTGCACGTTCCCCCCGCCAGGTGCCGAGCTCACGTGCGCGGTCTCCGGTGGCGCGGACTCCCTCGCGCTCCTCGTGCTCGCCACGCACGCGGGCTGCGAGGTCACCGCGGTCCACGTGGATCACGGCATCCGCCCCGGTTCGGCCGCTGAAGCGGACCTCGTCGCGGCTGCTGCCGAGCGCGTCGGGGCTCGCTTTTCGAGCGCGCGGGTCGTCGTGGCACCGGGACCGAACCTCGAGGCACGCGCCCGAGCTGCCCGTTTCACGGTCTTGCCGCATGGGGTCGCCACGGGCCACACGATGGACGACCAGGCCGAGACGGTTCTGTGCAACCTGCTGCGGGGGACGGGCCCCGACGGCGTCGCTGGCATGCGTGCCGGCCACGAGCACCCGATCCTCGGGTTGCGTCGATCGGACACCCGCGCCGTCTGCCGTGAGGCCGGCCTCGAATGGTTCGAGGACCCGACCAATACGGACCCCGCCCAGTTGCGCAACCGCGTGCGCCACGAGCTCCTGCCGCTGTGCGCTGCGATGGCGAGCCGGGACCCCGTACCGCTGTTGGCGCGCTTCGCCGCGCTCGAGGCCCAGGACAGCACGTACCTCGCAGACCTCTCGCTCCTCGCGGTCCCTGATCCTTCGGACGCCTCGGCGCTCGTACGGGCGCCGGCCCCCCTTGCCGCACGGGCGGTGCGCCGCTGGCTGCGCGCCGTGGGCGCGACGCCGAGCTCGGGCGGCCGCCACGTGCCCACCCCGGGCGCGGACCGCCAGCCGCCGTCCTTGGCCGACGTCCAACGGGTGCTGGGCGTCGCCGCCGGGGATGCCGTGGCGACCCAGGTCGCCGGCGGATGGCGCATCCGGCGCTCGCGCGGCCGCCTCGTGGCCGTTCCTCCCTCAGCTCCTCCCTCAGCTCCTCCCTCAGCTCCTCCCTCAGCTCCTCCCTCAGCTCCTCCCTCAGCTCCTCCCTCAGCTCCTCCCGCAGCTCCTCCCTCAGCTCCTCCCTCCGTCCCTCCCTCGATCCCGACGGGCGATCCCGAGGCACCAGTGGCCGACCGCGCGGATCCGCCGACCGCGCTGACCGGCGACCCCCTGGTCGCGCCGCGCTGACCGGCGACCCGTGGTCGCGCGCCGAGATAAGGTCACGCCGATGTCGATGGCGCAACGAGGCGAGGTCCCACGCGCCGTGACAGCCTCCACGGTGCCCGAGAACCAAGAGAACCAAGAGGACGTCGGCATGCCGGACCAGGCAGGGACACCGGCGCCCGCGTGGGCTGCGGCGGGCGGTGTCGGTCCGCAGCTCGTGAGCGCGGACGCAATCTCGTCGAAGGTCGCCGAGCTCGGGGCGCGCATCACGGCCGATTTCGCCGACGACCCACCGCTGCTCGTCGGCGTCCTGAAGGGCGCCATGCTCTTCATGAGCGACCTGTGCCGCTCGATCCAGCTGCCCGTCGACGTCGACTTCATGGCGGTCTCTTCCTACGGGAGCGCGACCCAGTCGTCGGGCGTCGTGCGGATCGTGAAAGACCTCGACGCGGAGCTGACCGGTCGCCGCGTGCTCGTCGTCGAGGACATCATCGACAGCGGGCTCACCTTGAACTACCTGCGCCGCTACCTCCACGCGCGGCGGCCTGCGACCGTCGACGTGTGCGCGCTCTTGGTGAAAGAAGGTGAGCAGCGCGTCGACCTGGACCTGCGCTACGTCGGGTTCATGATCCCCTCGGAATTCGTCGTGGGCTACGGGCTCGACGTGGCCGAGCGCTACCGGAACCTGCGCGGCGTGCACACCTTCGTCACGGGCGCCGAGGACGCCGGCTGAG
>JAJZMN010000037.1 GCA_021850345.1 Actinomycetes bacterium
ACCGGGACCTCCCGCGACCACACGTCCCGACCCGGTCTCGGGGTGGCGGCGATCGCTCCCGGGCCGCGTGCTCGCGCTGGGCGCCCTCGAGGCGGTCGCGATGTCGTTCGCCCCGGCCATGGTCGTCGTCGTCATCGTCGCCGGGCTGGGGATCGCCGGAGGGTCCCTCGTCGCCGGCGGCGTGCGGCGGGGCGCACGGGCCGTCGCCACTGCGGTCGGGGCGACGCTGGTCGCGGCGGTCCTGTGCGCGCCCTGGGTCGTGTCGACGCTCGAGGCCGGCAAGGCCGCGCTCGGCACGCTCGGCCTCGCGACAGGCCACGCATCGTCGCCGGGCTGGGGCGCGCTGCTGCGGATGGCGGTCGGTCCGGTCGGCGGCTCGCCGCTCGTGTGGCTCCTTCCCGCCGCGGCGATTCCCGCCTTGGTGCTCGCTCGTGATGGACGCCTGGCGTGGGCGATCCGGATGTGGGCGATCGCCGTCCCGGCGTGGTTCCTCGCGCTCGTCGCCACGAAGGGTTGGGCGCTCCCGTTCGCCCCCTCGGTGGACGTCCTCCTCGCCCCCGCGGCGGTCGCGGTGTCGGCGTCGATCGGTCTCGGTGTCGCGGCCTTCGAGACCGACCTCGCCGGGTACCGCTTCGGCTGGCGACAGGCGGTCGCGGGCCTCTCGGTCGCCGCGATCGCGCTGGGTGTCCTCCCGGTCCTGGTCGAGGCAGGCGACGGCAGGTGGGGGCTGCCGACCACGGGCTACCGGTCCGCCGCCGGGCTGCCCGTGGCCCGCCCCGCCTCCCCGGGCTACCGGGTGTTGTGGCTCGGCGCACCCGCGGCCCTGCCGTCGGGGGGGTGGTCCATCGGGCCTGGGCTCGCCTATGCGACCTCGAGCGACGGCGCACCGACGCTGCTCGACCTGTGGGCACCCGCGTCGCCGGGCCGTGCGGGGCGTCTCGCCGACGCACTGCGCGTGGCGATGCGAGGGGAGACCGTGCAGCTCGGCCGTGACCTCGCGTCCGCACGCGTCCGCTACGTCGTCGTGGTGGAGGCGCTCGCCCCGAGCGCGCCGGGAGCAGCCACAGCACCCGCGTACCCGGTCCCCCCCGGCCTCGTCGCAGCGCTCGCCCGCCAAGAGGACCTGCGCACAGTCCCCGTCGGCCCCGGCTCGATCAGGGTCTTCGAGGACACGGTCCGGATGCCGGCCACCGCCCCGCCCGTCGCGGCCCGCGGTGGCGGCACCGCCGGGGTGCTGGATCCGCTGGGCTCGGCAGCAGAGCTCTTCGCGTGGGCGGTCCTCGCGCTCGCCCTGCTCGGTCGTCGGCGGTGGCTCGACTGGTGGTGGGAGCCGCTCGCACGCGCGAGGAGGCGGGGCCGCGGGCGGCGCCGCCGCGTGGTGCAGGTCGACGTCGGCGGCGCGACCGGCGCCGTCGCCACCACCGGCAGCGGCGCCGTCGGCGCCGAGGTGCTCGGCGCAGGCGGGGTCGCCGCGGCGCTGGTGGGCGCGGCCCAGCCGGTGGAGCCGCCGGACCGTTCCGATCCAGCCGGTTCGCCGCCGGAGGGGCAGACGTGACGCGAGCGCGGCTCGACCGCAGGGGAGGGCGCGGGCGGTTCGTGGCGCTCGTGCTTGCGGCTGGTGCCCTGGCGGGTGGCGGCGTGCTCGGCAACCGGCCCGGGCACGAGCCGCCCCGTACGGCGTTGCAGCCCGCCGCCCTCGCGGCGGATGCGGCCCCCTTGGCGTCGACGTCGTCGAGCTGGTTCTGCCCGGGCGGGCCGGGAGGAGCGGACGGGACCACCCAGGTCCTGCTCGCGAACGCTGGGCCGAGGGCTGTGCGGATCGGCGCGGTGGTCGTGAACGCCCGTGGGGTCCATCGACGCGACGACTTCATCCTCGGCCCGCACGCGGAGTCGGCGATCGCCCCGGCGCAACTCGTCCACGGGGCGTGGCTCGCCAGCCGCGTGGCGGTTGCGGGCGGCGCGGTGAGCGCGGTCGAGGTGGTGGACGGCCCCCGTGGCCGTGCGGTGGCACCGTGCGCATCCGAGGTCTCGTCGCACTGGTACTTCGCGTCGGGCTCCACCAAGGCCGGGAGCACGCTCAGCGTCGCCCTGTTCAATCCGACGCCCAACCTCGCGGTCGTGGATCTCTCCTTTGTGACCGGGTCCGGCTTCACAGCCCCCGCCCCCTTCCAGGGACTCGTCGTCAAGCCCTGGGCGCTGCTCACGCTGACAGTCGGCCGCTACGTCCAGAACCAGGGATCGGTCGCCACCGTGGTCGCGGCCCGGACCGGCGCGGTGGTCGCGGAAGAGCTCGAGCTGTACGGTTCCGCCGGCACCGCCGGCCTCTCCCTCGCTCTCGGCGCACCCGCGCCGTCCACGCGCTGGGACCTGCCGAGCGTGGAGGACGCGTCGGGAGGGGCTTCGGCCCTCGCCGTGTTCAACCCCTCGGAGAGGGGGGAGCACGTCGTCGTCGCCGTCCGGCTCCCTACAGGTCCCGTCGAGCCGTTCACCCAGACCCTCGGGCCCCAGAGCGTCTGGACGCTGACCACGAGCGACCAGCTCCGGATCGGCACCGACCAGCCCTACACCGTCGAAGTGCGATCGACGGGCCCGGGCACGGTCGTCGCTCGGGTCGGCGCGGGCGGACCGCTCGGACCCGCCCCGTGGTGGGCGGCCGACCTGGCGGTGAACGGGCTGGAGACGAGCGCAGCACACCGGTGGCTCATCGCCGCGCTGCCGGCCGGCCCGTCGCCGACCACCGCCCTGGCGGCGCAGCCGCACGCCTCTCGGTTCGCGAGCAGCGAGCTCGTGGTGGAGAACCCCGGCGCGCGGCCGGTCGGTGTCGACGTCACCTGGTGGGGCGCGTCGGGGACGAGGCACGACCGGCGCCTCCGAGTGCCCGGACACGGCCGCACGGCGGTCGTCGCGCCCGGCCGCCCGGTGGTCGTGCGGGCCGACCTCCCGATCGCCGTCGTCGGTGACGCGTCGCCCGCCGGCATCGTGGGCGTCGTCGGGATCCCCGCGGTGCCGCTCCGCTGAGCGGGCGTCGACCGATCCTCAACCGCCCTTCGGCGCGTCCCCCTGGTCGCCGGTGGGTCCGGGCCGCTGCCCATGGGGGGGTGCGGCTGTCGGCTGCCGTGGCGGCGGCGGTGGCATGGGCGGCGAGGGTGCGGGGGCCGGTGGTGCGGGGGGCGGTGGAGGTGCGGAGGCCGGCGCCGTTCCCGGGGGTGGCGCCCAGCCCGGGGCGTGCTGCCAGGGAGGCGGCCATCCCCCTGCGGGCGGCTGCGGTTGACCGTGGACGGGTGCCGACGCCGGAGGGCGGCTCCCCAACGAGGCGGTCTCGGTGTCCGGTCCGCCCGTCGGCAGGGCAGCCCGCTCGTGCCCGTTCGCACCGTTGCCCTTGGCGCCGTTCGCGCCGCCGGCCCCATTCGACCGGTTGACGTCGAATTGGATCGTCTTGGCCTTGCGGCCTTCGAGGTGGACCGGGCGACCGTACGCCTCGTCGACGAGGCGCCCGACCTCGGGGCCGTCGATGCTCTCCTGCTCGAGCAGCGCGTGGGCGACCTTGTCGAGGCCGCCCCGGTGGCGGGTGAGCAGCTCCATCGCGCGCTCTTCCTGCGTGCGCAGGATGCGCTCGACCTCGTCGTCGATGACCCGGCTCGTGTCCTCCGAGTAGTCCCGGGTGTGCATGAGGTCCTCGCCGAGGAAGACCTGGCCCTGCGAGCCCCACGCCATCGGGCCGATCTCCTCGCTCATGCCCCACTCCCGCACCATCTTGCGGGCGAGCTCCGTGTTGCCGACGAGGTCGTTCGCCGCACCGGTGGAGAGGTCGCCATAGACGAGCATCTCCGCAACGCGGCCGCCCATCCGGACGCACAGCGAGTCTTCGATGTCCGCGCGCGGGTGGATGTGGCGCTCTTCGACCGGCAGCTGCATCGTCACGCCGAGCGCCATGCCGGTCGGGAGGATGGTGACCTTGTGGACGGGGTCGGCGTGCTCGAGGACGTACGCGAGCACCGCGTGGCCGCCCTCGTGGTAAGCGACGCGCTCCTTCTCCTCGTCGGACAGGACGAGGCTCTCCCGCCGCTGCCCCATGAGCACGCGGTCGCGTGAGGACTCGAAGTCGGCCATCTCGATGGTCGCGCTTCCTCGCCGCACGGCGTGAAGCGCCGCCTCGTTGACCAGGTTGGCGAGGTCCGCACCACTCATCCCGGGGGTGCCGCGGGCGACCAGCTCGAGGTCGACGTCCGGGCCGATCCGCTTTCCGCGGCAGTGCACCTGCAGGATCGGGAGACGCTCGTCGAGGTCGGGGAGGGGGACGACGATCTGGCGGTCGAACCGGCCTGGGCGCAGCAGGGCGGGGTCGAGGATGTCCGGCCGGTTGGTGGCAGCGATGATCACGACCCCCTCGGCGGGGTCGAAGCCGTCCATCTCGTTCAGCATCTGGTTGAGCGTCTGCTCGCGCTCGTCGTGGCCGCCGCCGAGACCGGCGCCGCGCTTGCGGCCGATCGAGTCGATCTCGTCCACGAAGATGATGGCCGGTGCCTGCTTCCGCGCGGTCTGGAAGAGATCGCGCACCCGGCTGGCGCCGACCCCGACGAACATCTCCATGAAGTCCGAGCCGCTCACCGAGAGGAAGGGGACGCCCGCCTCGCCGGCGACCGCTCGGGCGAGCAGGGTCTTGCCGGTCCCGGGCGGGCCGACGAGCAGGACCCCCTTGGGGATCTTCGCCCCGATGTCCCGGAAGCGCGCGGGCGTTCTCAGAAAATCGACGACCTCGCTGATCTCTTGTTTGACCCCGTTGTAGCCCGCCACGTCCTGGAACGTCGTGGTCGGGCGGTCGCTGCTGAAGAGCCGGGCCTTGGAGCGTCCGATCGACATGATGCCCGACATCTGCCCTCGGGCCTGCCGACTGATGAACAGCATCAGCACCACCGCGATGCCGACGAACAGCACGTAGGGGAGAAGCGCCCCCCAGACGTTGGACGGGGGGTTGGAGTAGTTGACCGAGACGTGATGCGAGCGCATCAGGTCCACTGTCTGCTGGCTCGCCGGGTGCGGGCCGGTCACCGTGTAGGACTGCCCGTTGCCGAGCTTGCCGGTGATGACGCCCGTTGTGTTGTTGATTGTGGCGGACTTGACGACGTTCTGCTTCACGTCGTTGCGGAAGACGTCGTATGTGATCGACTTCGCCGAGCTGTGGGGCAGGAGCGAGGGGATGACCAGTACGGCGAGCACCGCGAGAATGAGGATGCCCCAGATCCACCGCCAGCTCTGGTCCGGTCCTTGACCGGAAGAACGCGGCGGCATGTTGTCGGGCCGTTGCTGGCTCACCGGACCATGCTATTCGGCCCCTGCTTCCAACGGTGACCGGGGGCTGCAGGGCGCGAGCGCTCGTCGAGGGCAGTCCCCACCGTCGGCGTGAAGCCGTTGCGCGGGGAGCCGGCGGTAACGTGGCTCGATGGCCCGCCCCGGCGAGACCGAGCCCGGCTCGGGTGAGCCGAACGGCGAACCTCCGTCGACGTCTCCGGGACCTTCCTCCGCTGGTCAGCCGCCTGTCCGCGTCGCGTCGTCGTCACGGATGGTCTCCTCGAGCTCATCGGACTACCCGCCGCCCCGACCTCCTTACCCGCCGGCGGGCTCCTCGTCACCGCCGCCGCCCTACCCGCCAGGCCAGTACCCGCCGCCGCCC
This sequence comes from Actinomycetes bacterium, assembly GCA_021850345.1. The sequence continues at coordinate 5,672 of JAJZMN010000037.1, forward strand.
TACCCGCCGAGCCCCTATCCGCCGGGCCAGTACCCGCCGGGCCAGTACCCGCCGCCCTACCCGCCGGGCCAGTACCCGCCGCCCTACCCGCCGCCCTACCCGCCGGGTCACCCCCCGGGCGGGGGGCACGAGGGGTGGCCGTCCCCTTTGCAGCCGGAGGTCCCGCCCGAGCCCGGGAACGGCAGGTTCCTCGACCGGCCGGGCCTCCCGCCCGCGAGCAAGGGGGCCGCGGGCTTCTGGCTGCTCATGGGCCTCGTCGGCTTCGCGGTCGGCCAGGTGGTCGGCGCCATCTTCGTGGCCGTCGCGGCCGCCCTCGCCGGAGAGAGCGGTCAGCTCTCGAGGTTCGCGACGATGTCCGCGCCCCCCGAGTGGTACATCGGCACCTCGCTCGTCGGCTTGTGGGCCGGGTTCTTCCTCGGACCGTTCGTAGCGAGCAAGGTCCGGGGAACGGGGCGCTTCTTGCTCGACCTCGGGGTCCGGTTCCGGCCCGTGGACCTGGCGGGCATCCCGCTCGGGCTCGCCGGGCAGCTCGTGCTCGACGCCCTGTACGCCCCGTTCATCAAGCACCTGAAGCACTTCACAGCGCCGACCCACAAGCTGGTCGGCGCGTCGCACGGATGGGGGTTCCTCGTCATCGCGGTCCTCACCGTCTGCGGGGCGCCGTTCTTCGAGGAGGTCCTCTTCCGCGGGCTGGCCTTCAAGGCGCTCGCCCGCCTGTTCACGCCGTCGGCTCCGGGGGCGACGCGGCGGCGCGCCGCCGGGATCGTGGCCGCCGTGGCCGTGGACGGCGTCCTCTTCGGCCTCGCGCACTGGGAGCTGTACCAGTTCGCCGGCCTGGCGGTCTTCGGGATGCTCCTCGCGACCGTGAGCTACAAGACTGGTCGGCTCGGAATGAACATGGTCGCCCACGCGTCCTTCAACCTCGTCGCCGTGCTGGCGGTCTTTGCCACGTCCGGCGGTGTCGTCCACTGATCCAACACTCCCGGGACGTTCCGTCCCGGGAGCGGCCGTCCCCGTACG
>JAJZMN010000093.1:0-4494 GCA_021850345.1 Actinomycetes bacterium
CTTGGTCTCTCGCTGCCGCCACCGCGCGCGTCTCGTCTCCGATCCGGTGACATATGGGTGACAAGCTCCCCCTGCCACTGCTTGTCACCGGGCGCCGCAATCTACTGACCTGGGCTTTGGGTGGAGGCGATGGGACTCGAACCCACGGACCTCTTGACTGCCAGTCAAGCGCTCTACCAACTGAGCTACGCCCCCGAGATGCGAGAAGTGAGGTTACCAGGCGCCGAGCACTCTTCTCGCCGCCCTGACGCCACTCCGAGCCTTGCCGTGACGCCACTCCGAGCCTTGCCCTGACGTCACCCGCGGGCCGCAAGTCGCCCCACCGCACGTCCGCCCGGAGATACCGAGGCCCGGCGGTAGCATCGCCGCTCATGGCCCGCGCCTATGACCACCGTTCGATCGAGGAGAAATGGCAGGCCAGATGGCGTGACGAGGGGACCTACGAGGTCGACAACGACGACCCGCGGGCGAAGTTCTATGCCCTGTGCATGTACCCGTATCCCTCTGGACCGGCCCACCAAGGTCACGTGCGGAACTACACCTTCGGCGACTTGGTCGTCCGCTACCAGACCATGCGCGGGCGCGCCGTGCTGTCACCGCTGGGCTTCGACTCCTTCGGCCTCCCCGCCGAGAACGCGGCCATCCGCACCGGGACGCACCCCCGGATCTTCACCGACGCACGCATCGCCGAGCTCAAGGAGTCGCTCGTGCGCCTCGGAGCCGTCTACGACTGGCGTCGCGAGGTCCGCAGCCACGATCCGAGCTACATCCACTGGAACCAGGTCATCTTCTTGCGCCTCTTGAAGGCCGGCCTCGCCTACCGGGCGTCCGCGCCGGTCAACTGGTGCCCCGGCTGCCAGACCGTGCTCGCAAACGAGCAGGTCCTCGCTGACGGCACGTGCGAGCGCTCGGGTGACGTGGTGGTCGTCCGTGACCTCGAGCAGTGGTTCTTCCGGATCACTGCCTACGCCGACGAGCTGCTCGACTCGCTCGGCGAGCTCGACTGGCCCGAACGGGTGAAGGTCATGCAGCGCAACTGGATCGGCCGCTCCGAGGGTGCAGAGATCAACCTCTCGGTGGTCGGACGCCCCGACCTCACCCTCACCGTCTTCACGACGAGGCCGGACACCACCTTCGGGATGACGTACGCAGTGATGGCGCCCGAGCACCCCCTCGTGGACGAGGTGACGACGGAGGACTGTCGGGCGGGGGTAGACGAGCTGCGGGCTCGCGTGACGGGGGCGTCAGAGATCGAGCGCACGGCAACCGCCGAGGCAGGGCCGGCGCTCGACAAGCGCGGCGCATTCACTGGCAGCTACGTGGTCAACCCGATGAACGAAGAGCAAGTCCCTCTCTACGTTGCCGACTACGTCCTCATGGGCTACGGCACCGGGGCCATCATGGCCGTCCCTGCAGAGGACAAGCGGGACTGGGCATTCGCGCAGGCTTACGGACTCCCGATCGTGCGCACCGTGGCTCCGCCCGAAGGCTGGGACGAGCAGGGAGGCGGTGCGTACGCGGGCGACGGGGTGAAGATCAACAGCGGCTTCCTCGACGGGCTCGGCGTCGCAGACGCCAAGCGCCAGGCGATCGAGCACTTGGAGCGCATGGGGCATGGCAGGCGGACGGTGAACTACCGCCTGCGAGATTGGCTCGTCTCGCGCCAGCGGTTCTGGGGCTGCCCGATCCCGATCGTGTACTGCCCGGCCGACGGCGCGGTCCCGGTGCCCGAGGACCAGCTGCCGGTTCTCGCACCCACAGACGTGGAGTTCCTCCCGACCGGCCAGTCGCCGCTCGCCCACCACGAGGGCTTCTTGCACACGACGTGCCCCCGTTGCGGCGGCCCGGCGACGCGCGAGACCGACACCATGGACACCTTCGTCGACTCGAGCTGGTACTTCCTGCGTTTCTGCGACCCATTCGACGCGGCAGCCCCCTTCGACGCGACCGCGGCGACGCACTGGATGCCGGTGGACCAGTACATCGGCGGTGTCGAGCACGCGATCCTCCACCTCATGTACGCGCGCTTCTTCACCCGCGCGCTGATCGACGTGGGCATCGCGCCACTCGACCTCGGCCGAGAGCCGTTCCGTCGCCTGTTCACCCAGGGCATGATCCGCATGGGCGGGTCCAAGATGTCCAAGTCCAAGGGCAACCTGATAGCGCCGGCGCGCTACTACGAGACGGTCGGCGCCGACGCGCTCCGCCTGTTCCATCTCTTCGTCGGGCCCCCGACGGACGACTTCGACTGGACGGAGCAGACCGACGAGGTCATCGAGGGCTGTGGCCGCTTCCTCGACCGCCTCTGGCGCCTTGTGGAGTCGGCCTCTGCGGGCGAGGGCCGGGACGGCGACCTCTCGGCGGCCGACCTCGAAGTGCGCAGGGCCACCCACCGCACGATCGCACAGGTGACCTCGGATATCGAGCGCTGGTCGTACAACACCGCGGTCGCCCACTGCATGGAGCAGGTGAACCTCCTGCAGCGCTACGCCCGCGAAGGCTCCCACGCAGAGGTGCTCGCGGAGGGTTGCGACGCGCTCTTGCTCCTGCTTGCGCCCATGGCGCCGCACGTGACTGCGGAGCTGTGGGAGCGCCGCCACGGTGACCACCTGCACGCGCGTCCTTGGCCCGAGCACGACTCGTCCCTTGTCCTCGAAGAGACCGTGACGATGGTCGTCCAGGTGAACGGCAAGGTGCGCGAGCGCCTCGAGGTCGCGGCTTCCATCGGTGAGGAGGAGGCACGCGCCGCGGCGCTCGCCTCGCCGAGGATCCAAGAGGCGCTCAGCGGCGGGGCACCGCTGCGCGTCGTGGCACGCCCGCCCCGCCTCGTCAACGTCGTCACCGCATAGCCGGGCGACCGCATAGCCGGGCGTCAGGCCTTCAGGCGGGCCATCACCTCGGTCATGTCGGGCTCGGGCACGGCGGCGTAGAAGCTGAACCGGTCGACCAGCCCACCCCAACGCTCGAGGATGCGTGTCGCGACCTCCTCGAGCGGTGCGACCACCGCGAAGGCGTCGAGGACCTCGTCGTCGATCAGCTCGCCCATCGAGGCCCACTCGCCTCGCTTCGAACGCGTGTGCAGTTCGTGCTGGAGGTCGCCCCAGCCTTCCAGCTCGAGCACCGGACGGTAGGCGGGCGTGGAGCCGTAGAAGGCGAGCTGACCCTTGGCAGCCTTCGCGTGCTCCTCGATCTCCTCTTCGCTCGTCCCGGTGACCACGAAGCCCGGGAGGGCGACGGTCAGGTCCGCGCGCCGCTTCCCCGCCTTGGCCGCGCCGCGTTCGAGCGCAGGCAGGCTCACCTCGCGTAGGTAGCGCGCGGTGGTGAAGGGGTGGACGAGCAGACCGTCGCCGACCTCGCCTGCGACCTCGGCCATGAGCTCTCCGACGGCAGCGAGGAGCACCCTCGGGTTGCCGAATGGGTTGGGGCCGGGGTCGAAGAACGGCGTCATCAGGGTGTGGGTGTAGAAGTCGCCGCGGAAATTGAGCGCCTCCCCCGTGGCCCAGGTCGTCCAGATGGCCCGGATCGCCAGGATCATCTCTCGCATCCGCGCTGCGGGATGAGACCAGGGCATCGAGAAGCGCTTGGTGATGTGCGGCTTGATCTGAGAGCCGAGGCCGAGGATGAAGCGGCCCTTGGACAGCTGTTGCAGGTCGTTCGCCAGCATGGCGAGCGTCATCGGATTGCGAGCAAACGCGACGGCGATGCCCGTCGCAAGCTCTAGCCGCTCGGTCGCTTCCGCGGCGACGGCGAGCGGCAGGAAAGGATCCCTACCGGTCTCCGGCGCCCACGCACCGTCGTAGCCAGCCGCTTCGAGGCGCCGTGCCGCCGCCCCGATGCCGAAGGGATCGAAGCCGATCGCGCCATCGATCTTCATCCGTGCTCCTCGCCTCGCAAGAACCGCTCCAGCTCCGCTGCCAGCTCGTCGGCCGAGGGGACCTCGTCGATCCCGAGCGGGTTCCCTTCGGACGCGTCGATCGCCTCTTCGAGCTTCGACACCATCGAGAGGTGCTCGAGGTTCCCGGCGATGAGCTCGTCGATCTGCGCGCGCGCCCGGTCGCCGACGGCACGCAGGTTCGTCGAGTCGTAAACGAGCCCCGAGATCGACGTCAGGCCGTCGACGAGCGCGGCGCTCGCCATGGGGAACGGCATGGCCGAGACATAGTGAGGGACCCTCGCCCACAGGCTCACCGTGGGGATCGCCACCTCGCCGAGCGCTATCTCGAGGGCCGATGCCACGCCCGCGGGCACCTCGAGCTCTCCTTGGACGACGCCCACGCGCGCGATGAGCTCAGCTGAGCTCGGTGGTGCCGTCGCGGCCAGGCGCACGGGCCGCGTGTGAGGCGCGGGGGCGGGAAAGGCCCCGAGGCCGACGACGAGGCGGACCCCGTAGCGCAGCGCGAGCTGGACGACCGAGTCCACGAACTCGTGCCAGTGGTAGTCAGGCTCGGGGCCCACCAGGAACAGGACGTCGGCGCCGGCCTGGTCATGGAGATC
>JAJZMN010000093.1:4504-6675 GCA_021850345.1 Actinomycetes bacterium
GTGGCGGAGCTGGATCTTCGGCCATCGCAGCTCCGTGGTGACGCCGTCCACGATGCGCACGATGGGCCGCCGCGCCCGCAGGTCCAAGAAGTGGTCGCCGTCGAAGGTGACGAGCTCGCTCGAGGGCGGATGTTCGCTGATGGCGGTGAGGGCGCCCGCCGCGCCGAGTCCCGCGTCGACCCAGCCTTCCATCGCGACGACGAGCACCGGCGAGTCGAGCACCGGGGACACGTGGAACTGGTAGAGATCGCTCACCGGCGTTCGAGGGTAGCGGCCGCCAGGTGGGCGAGCCGTGCGACGGTTGCGGGGAAGTGTTCGACGCTGTCGGGGTCGCCGGCGCCGGCCCCCGCCCGATAGCGCGCGTAGACCCCTTGGAGGATGCACGCCAGCCGCCAGTAGCCGAACGCCATGAAATAACCCACGTCCGAGACGTCCTGCCCCGACGTGCGGGCGTAGCGGTCGAGGACCTCGTCTTGCGAGGGGAAACCGGCCAGCGCGCTGGCCGGTGCCCGGCCCAGGATCGGCTCCCCGTCGGCGGGCATGGACCAGTAGTCCAAGAACGTCCCGACATCGGCCATCGGATCCCCGAGCGTGCAGAGCTCCCAGTCGAGGACCGCCGCGACCGACCCATCGTTGCACAGCACGGTGTTGTCCAGGCGGAAGTCGCCGTGGACCACGCCAAGACGTTGTTCGGTCGGCACCCGGGCCGCGAGCGCGTTGCCCACCGCTTCGACGGCGCCGGGCTGCGTGACGCCCGCCTCCTTGGTTTGCTCGAATTGCGCACGCCAGCGACGAAGCTGGCGCTCGATGTAGCCTTCGCGCTTCGCGAGGTCACCCAGCCCGACCGCGTCGACGTCCACGGCGTGGAGCGCCGCGAGGGTGTCGGCGAGGTGCTCGCCCGCCGCGCGCCGCGCGGAGAGGTCACCGAACAGCGCGTCCGCGCTCGCTGCGTCGCGCAGCACGAGGCCGTCGACATAGGACATGACGTAGAACGGTGCGCCGGTCACATCGTCGTCCTCGCACAGACCGAGCGGTTCGGGCACTGGGACGGGGGTGGGGTGGAGGGCCCGCAAGATCCGATGCTCTCGCGCCATGTCGTGCGCGGTGGGCAGCACGTGGCTCACTGGTGGCCTGCGCAACGCGACGGCACGGCCGTTCGTGTCTTCGACGCGGTACGTGAGATTCGACCGGCCCCCGGCGACGAGGGCGAAGCGCAGCGGTGGGCGCAGTCCTCCGACGTGCCGGTCGACCCACGCGGTCACCTCGGTCGGGCGAATCCCGACAGGCGCGCCCGTGCGAGTGCCTGCGAGCACGTCTTCTCCTGGCGCGAGCATTGCCTGACGTTACCGGCACGGCGACCACCGACGTTCGAGCAGGTAGGGTCGACTCCGATGACCGATGTCACCGATGCCACGTTCCAGACCGAAGTGCTCGACCGTTCCAAGACCGTCCCGGTTGTCGTGGACCTGTGGGCGCCGTGGTGCGGCCCGTGTCGCACGCTCGGGCCGATGCTCGAAGCAGCCGTGGCCGCGACCGACGGTGGGGTCGAGCTCGCCAAGGTGAACGTCGACGAGAACCCCCAGATTGCCGCGACCTTCAGGGTGCAGTCGATCCCTGCCGTCTTCGCGCTGCGAGATGGGCAGGTCGTCGACGGCTTCGTCGGCGCGGTCCCACGAGCGCAGGTCGACGAGTTCGTCGCCCGACTGGCGCCGGCGGCGAGCGAGGTCGATCTCTTGGTGGCCGCCGGCGACGAGGCGTCGCTGCGCCAGGCACTCGAGCTCCAGCGCGACCATCCAGGAGCGGTTACCGCCCTCGCCAGGCTGCTCGTCCAGCGGGGCGATGCGGACGAAGCGCTCGAGCTCCTTGCCCGTGTTCCCGAGACCGCCGACGTGCGTGCGATCGCCGCCGAGGCACGGCTCTTGGAGCGCGGCATCAGCCCCGGAGGAGATGTGGCGGCCATGCTCGACGCGCTGCTCGAGCGCGTGCGGGACGACGAGGCCGCACGCCAGGAGTACGTCGACCTGCTCGAGACCCTAGGTGCAGACGATCCGCGCACGGCCGACTATCGCCGAGCGCTCGCCAGCAAGCTGTTCTGACCACTGCCCGAAGGCGCGCTCAGGTGGCAGCGGGCTCGGCGAGCGCGGCGAGGTCGATCCCGCCGCGCTCGAGGA
>JAJZMN010000145.1 GCA_021850345.1 Actinomycetes bacterium
GGGCCACGCGCAGCACCAGCTACACCAGCGGCACCAGAAGCACCAGCGGCACCAGAAGCACCAGCGGCACCGGTGACGTCGCCTCGCGCGACTGCTTCACCGCTGCTGACCGTCACCCGCCTGGTCCCCGCCGGTGGGGCCGCCGCGTCCGCCGCGCCGCCCGCGCCCGCTCTTCGCGTCGCCACGTAGGTGACGTAGCCGCAAACCGGCTGCGCCAAACGGCGCCGCAAGAGGACTTACGTTGTCGACGAGTCAGCGCCCGTACCGCCGGCGCTGCTCGCGGCGGAAGAGGAACACCCGGAGCAGCTTGCGCAGGAGGAAGCCCATGACCGCGCAGCCTAGGACCGCTCCGCTACCCGGGGCGGGTCATCCGCCGAGCTCGGCCTCGGCGTCACGGAGCGCACGCCAGACCCGCTCGGCCGTGAGCGGCATGTCGACATGGCGTACTCCGAACGGAGAGAGCGCGTCGACGACCGCGTTCTGCACGGCGACCGTGGCGCCGACGGTGCCGGACTCCCCGACACCCTTCATCCCGAGCGGGTTCCTCGGCGAGGGGGTCTCCGTCTCGCCGAGCTCGAAGGAAGGGAGATCCGCGGCGCTCGGCACGGCGTAGTCGGCGAGCGTTGCGGTGAGTGGGTTGCCCCAGTCGTCGTAGCGGACCTCCTCGAAGAGGGCCTGCGCGATGCCCTGGGCGAGGCCCCCGTGCACCTGGCCCTCGACGATCATCGGGTTCAGCACCCGTCCGCAGTCGTCCACGGCGACGAGCCGGCGGAGCGTCACTCGGCCGGTCTCCGTGTCCACCTCCGCGACGGCGAGGTGCGCACCAAACGGATAGGTGCCCTCCTCCTGTGTGAACTCGCCCTCCGAGTGCAGCCGCTTGCCAGGTGCGGCTGCAGCGAGCTGCGCCCAGCTGAGCGCGCTCGTCGGCACGCCGGCGACCGCCAGCCCGCCGTCGACGACCACGACGTCGGCCGGCGCGACCTCGAGGAGCCCCGAGGCGATGCCGCGCGCCTGGTCGAGGACCTCGCGCGCGGCGGCCACCATCGCGTTGCCCGCCAGCTGGCCGGAGCGCGAGCCAAACGTGCCGACGCCCCGTGGCACGAGGCTGGTGTCGGAGTGCACGACGCGCACCTGCTCGGGGCCGACCCCGAGCACGTCGCCCGCGAGCTGGGTCAGGGCGGTGGCGAGCCCCTGGCCGTGTGGGGACGCGCCGGTCACGATGACGACGGTGCCGTCCTCTTCGACCGTCACGGCGCCGAACTCGCCTCCGGACCCACTGATCTCCACAAACGTGGAAAGGCCCACGCCGAGCGCCACCGGGTCGCCGCGGCGGCGCCGTTCGGCCTGCTCGGCGCGCAGTGCGCCGTAACCGGCCATCTCCAGCACCTCGTCGAGGGTGCGCCGGTAGTCGCCGCTGTCGTAGACGGCGCCGGTCGGGGTCCGATAGGGGAAGTCGCCGGGCTCGAGCATGTTGCGGCGCCGGACGTCGACGGGGTCCATGCCGAGCTCCCTGGCCAGCATGTCCACTGCCCGCTCGAGCATGGCCGCCGCCTCGGGGCGTCCGGCGCCGCGGTAGGGGCCGACCGGCGTCGTGTTGGTCACCACGCCGAGAGAGGTCAACGCGAGGTGCGGGATCCGATAGACGCCGGTGGCCATCAGCCGGGACGTCCGGAACGGAATGCCGCCGCGCCAGGGGTAGGCGCCGACCTCGGTGACGGTGCGCGCCTCGAGACCGACGATCGTCCCGTCACGCCGCGCTCCGAGCGCGACGTCCTGGACCTGACCGCGCCCGTGGCTCATGGCCACGAGGTTCTCCGAACGGGTCTCCACGTGGCGAACCGGTCGACCGAGCCGGAGGGCTGCCGCCGCGACCACGATGTGCTCGGGGTAGACGCCCCCCTTCGCCCCGAACCCGCCGCCGACCGCCACGGTCCGCACCCGCACCTTCTCTTGCTCCATGCCCAGGGCGGTGGCGATCCCGTGTCGGACCGCGAAGGGCGCCTGGCAGGTGACGACGCAGTCCAGCCGCCCGTCGGCCTCCGGGATGACGAGCGCGGCGTTGGTCTCGATCGGCACCGGAGCGACTCGCTGGTTCACGAAGCGCGCCCGCACGACGACATCTGCGCCGTCCAGGACCTGCGATCCCGTCGGAACGCCCGTGGGAAGAGCCTCGAGCACCACGTTGGTGCCGAACGCCGGGAAGAGGAGTGCGGAGCCCGGATCCAGCGCCGCGACCGGGTCGAGGACGACGGCCAGCGGCTCGACGTCCACGACGACCATTTCCGCCGCGTCGACTGCGGCACCCGGCGACTCGGCCACGACGACCGCTACCGCCTCGCCGACGAAGCGGACGCGATCGCTTGCGAGACACGGTCGTGCGAGCTCGGCGCGCGGGGGGCCGTCGGCCCGTGGCCACTCGGGGATGCCGGGAAGCACGAGGTCCTCGGCGGTGAAGACGGCGACGACGCCCGGCTGAGCCCTCGCGTCGGTGGCGTCGACCGCGCGCAGCTCGCCGTGAGCCACGGTCGACCGGACGAAGACCGCGTGGAGCACGCCGGGGGGATGGAGGTCCGCCAGGTACTCGGCGGCACCGGTGAGCAGCGGCGGGTCCTCGCGCCGCTCGACTCGGTGGCCGAGCACGCTCACGCTGGACATGCCGTGGTCGAGCATCCCGGTGACTCTATCGACGGGACTTGGCGGCGACCGATTCGGGGTCCCGGTGCCCGTAGATCGCTCGTGCCCTCGGCATCGTGCCCTCGGCATCGTGCCCTCTCGAGGGATCCGCCGGGAACCCCTCCGGGCCCGTCGGGGGCCCGGGGCGGACGGATCGGATCAGCTGGCGATCTTGCGTGACCTGCTGAAACGACGCGGCTTCTCGGTCTCGGGGGCCGGAACCAGCGTCGCGACCGCGGCCACGTCGGCAGCCCTCCTGCACTCGTCGCACAGGTACACCCCGTCCCGCAGGCGCGTGAGCCCGTTGGACCGGCAGCCGGCGCAGATGTGGCCGAAGTAGACGACCTCGGAGGGCTCGTTGGGCCGCGTGTACCTCGCAAGGTGGCCCAGCCGCTCGACGACCTCGGGCCGGAGGATCCAGCTGCCGTCTTCGGTCTCCACGACAAGATCCCAGGAGAGCATGTTGCGCAGCAGTGGGTCGAACCGGTCCATCGGGTGGTCGTGCATCGTTGCCGAATTCCCTTTTTGTCAACGCCCGAGCCGCCCCTACTGCGGCCGGAACATCTCTTGGCGCCCGGTCCCCTCCTCGGACGCCTCTTACTCCAACAGTGTGCCAAAGCGCGACGCGTTTGTCTCGACGAAAGTCCGAAGAATTCGGAGAAATTCCTACGCGCTGGTCGATTGATCGACGCGCGGCGGTCTCTTCATGCGCAGCGGTCGACAGTGTGCGCACATGCTGCTCGATGCGCACCTCCTGATCGATGGCCACGCCGCGCGCGAGACGACAGTCACCCCGATGCGCGTGGCCCGCACCTCCCAGTAGTGGTCCCGCAAGAGGCGCTTGGAGAGCTTCCCGGTCGGCGCGCACGGAGTACCCAGATCGTCCCGGATGACGATCTCCCCGAGCAGGGCGCGCCCGACCGTGCGGGGGTGCGCAAGCTACTCCTCGGCGGTGCAGTACGTGAAGCTGTACGCCCCGGTCGCGCGGTAGTCCTCGTGAGTACTCGTGGACGATCGGCCCAGCCAGTCGATCATCGCCTTCACCGGGCCGGGCAGGGGGCCCCCACGTGCAGGACGTTCTCGAGCGAGGACAGGTCGTAACGTCGCCGGTCCTCGGGCAGCGCGCCCGCCGGAGCTCGAACGCCCGCAGGAAGTGGGCGATCTGGTTGGCCCGGTCCTCGAAGGCCCGATAGGTCACCACCTCGCCGCTCGGCGACATGACGACGCGGGAGCCCCAACCATGCCTGAAGCTCAGGTCGAGGTCGAGGTCGAGGGTCGATCGCCAGGCGATGGCTGCCGAGACCCGGTCCACTCGAGCAGACGGTCGAGCGGCCAGGAGTTCACCACCCGATCCGGGTCGACGCCGGCCTCGACCGCGATCTCGGCGCCGACGCGCTGCCACTCGAGCTGTCCGGGGGCGTGCGCGTCGGTGTCGATGGCAACGAGGCAACCCGCGTCGACCGCCTGGCGGAGCAGCTCCCCGGGCGGGTCCCGGCGCTCTGGGCGCGAGTTGATCTCGACAGCGGTGCCCGTGCGCGCGCACGCCCCAAAGACGGCGACAGGGTCGAACGACGACTGCGGGCGGCCGCGGCCGACGACGATCCTGCCGGTGCAGTGGCCGAGGATGTCCGTGTGGGGGTTCTCGACGGCCGCGATCATGCGCGGGGTCATCTCCTTTGCGTCCATGCGCAGCTTGGAGTGCACCGAAGCGACGACCACGTCCAACCGGGACAGCAGCTCCTCTTCCTGGTCCAGCGAACCGTCGAGAAGGATGTCGACCTCGATTCCCGTCAGGATGCGGAAGGGGGCGAGCCGCTCGTTCAGCTCGGCGACCACGTCCAGCTGGCGACGGAGCCGCTCGGCGTCGAGCCCGTGCGCGACGGTGAGCCGGGGGCTGTGGTCGGTGAGCGCGAGGTACCGGTGGCCAAGGGCCGCGGCGGCGAGCGCCATCTCCTCGATGGGACTGCCACCGTCGGACCAGTCCGAGTGGCTGTGGAGATCCCCCTGGAGGCTCCCGAGCAGCGCGACGACGGCAGGTGTCGTGACGATCTCCCGGCGCGCCTCGAGATCGCGCAGATAGGGATGGGTCTCGCCTGCAAGCGCCGAGGACACGACCGCAGCGGTCGTCGGGCCGAGCCCGGGCAGGTCCGAGAGGCGACCCGCTGCACGAAGGGCCTGGACGCGCTCGGCGCCGGCCTCGTCGATGCTCGCCGCAGCCCGCCGGAACGCCCGGACCTTGAAGCTCTCGGCGCGCTCGGCTTCGAGGAGGTAGGCGATCCGGCGCAGCGCCTCGCTCGCCTCGCGCGCCCGGAGCGCCTCGCGCGGGCTACTCCCTCGTCGCGATCTCGACGGTCCCACGTTGCTGCCGCCAGAGGTGGATCACCCGGGTCGCGGAGAGGACCGCCGCGAGCGCCATGATGCCCATCGACGCGTAGAACGCGGCGTGCAGCCCGTCGGTGAACGAGCCCGCGAGCCGGTGGGTGAGGTGGGTCGTCCCCACGAAGATCGCGAAGGCGACCCGGTGCGGGATGGCCCGCCCGGCGACGAGGATGGCCACCGCAAACGAGAAGACCATCCCCACGTTGGCGAACGTCCTCAACATCCCCGACGAGACCCCGAACAGCTCACGCGGCGCGGCGAGCATGACCGCCGTGGTGTTGGCGGGGAAGAACAGGCCGGCACCGAGGCCGCTCACGACGGATGCGACGACGACCAGCCCGACGGAGGTGTGGACACCGAGCTGCGCATAGACGAGGAGCGCGGCGATCTGGATCGCGAGGCCGATGGTCGCCGGCCACACCGCCCCGACCTTGTCGGTGAGGCGCCCGCCGATCGGGCCGACGAGCCCCGACACGAGGTAGCCCGGGACGAGCAGCAGCGACGCGTGGAGCGGGCTGAAGTCCCGCACCCCCTGGAGGTACATGATCACGAGGAAGAGGACCGCGAAGTTCGCCATCGCTTGGAACAAGGACGCGAGCATCGTCGGGCTCACCGTCGGGATCTTGAAGAGCGACAGGTTGAGCATCGGGGCCTTGCGGCCACGCTCGAAGAGGACGAAGGCAACGAGGAGCACGACGCCGCCGACGAGGAAGCCGGCGACCTGGCCGCTGAACGAGGTGGTCGAGAGCTTCGTCATCGCCCAGAGCACCCCGAAGACGCCCGCCCCGAAGAGAATCATCCCCGGCACGTCGAGTCGCTCGCGGCGACGCTCGCCCTTGTCGTGGAGGACCCGGAGGGCGAGCAGCACGGCGACGATGCCTGCGGGCACGTTGATCCAGAAGACCCAGCGCCAGTCGACGTACGTCACGATCACGCCGCCGAGGAGGATGCCGAGGATCGCGCCGATGCTCCAGCCGACCGCGTTGAAGCCATAAGCGCGGCCCCGCTGAGCCGGAGGGAAGGTGTCCGCGATCACGGCGCCGCTATTGGCGGTGATGAGTGCGCCGCCCACGCCCTGGATGATGCGGTAGAGGATGATCGTCGCTTCGTTGCTCGCCAGCGCGCACAACGCGGAGCCGACGATGAACACGACGAACCCCGCCTCGTACATCCGGACGCGTCCGAACATGTCCCCGAGCCGCCCGACCTGCGTCGCGAGCACGGTGATCACGAGCAGGTAACCGATGATCACCCAGACGACTCCGGAGAGCGCGACATGGAGCGACCGCTCCATGGCGGGGAGCGCGAGCACCACGATCGTCGTGTCGACGGCGGCCATGAGGACGCCGATCATGATCACGACGAGCGCGAGCCCGGTTCGCGTCCCCTGCGCCCCGCCTGCCGCATCGCCGCCCGTCACCGGCGCCCCGACCGCGCCCGCGCCCGCGCCCGGGGCGCGCTCCGACGCCCGCGCCGCGCCTGCGCCTGCGCCCGGGGCGCGCTCCGGCGCCGGTTGGGTGTGCGCAGTCACCCGCTCATCCTATGGTTGGCGCGCGAGCGTCCACGAGCAGAGGATGACGATGTGACCAACCCCGTCTCCCCCGTTTCCTTCA